>JAFHKN010000005.1 GCA_016937575.1 Roseomonas aeriglobus
GCACGGCTTCCAGCTCGTCTGCATGAAGCTCTACGCGATGCTTTGGGGACTGGGTCGGACTGGACCCTGCCAAGCGGGTCAACGTCACCCTCCCCAACGGCGAAATCCACCGCACGATCATGGCGGTCGTGCAGTATATGCCCGAGGTCCAGAGGGCCTGGAGTGTGGCCGTGCGGGGCCTGCTCGGCGCCATCCTCGTCTCCGTCTTTCTCACGATCCCGCTGACCATCTGGTTCGTCGATATTTCGCGGCGTCGGGGCCGGTCGATCCTGCAGGAGCGACACGAGCGGGGCGCCATGCTAGTCGAGCGCGAACTGCTTCTCGCGGAGGTGTCCCAACACAACCAGGCGGCGTTTCGAAAAGGAAGCCCGGGAGTGCCTGCCCGACCTCTCGCCGCGGCAGGTGCTGCAACTGCCCTTTGCGGCGCGCAAGGCCGCCGGGATCCACCATCCCTACATACTCGCCGGCATCCCGTTCCCGCACCGGATGGAACAGTCGCACACGATGCTGGTCGGCACCACCGGTCGGGCAAGACGACCGAGCTGCGCAGCCTCGTCAAGCAGATGCGCGAGCGTCAGGACAGCGCCGTCATCTTTGATCTCACCGGTGCCTATGTCGAGGCATTCTATGACCCCGAGCCGATACGATCCTCAATCCGATGGACCGGCGCTGCCCGCATGGTCGATCTTTTCGGACTGCTGCACCCACAGTGAGTTTACCGCCGCCGCTGCGCCCTGATCCCGTGGACGGCGGCTCCTCAGAACCGTTCTGGGCGCTCGCGGCGCGAACTCTCTTCATCGAAATGTGCGTCCGCCTGCAGGAGCGTGGTGAGACCACCAATCTCGCGCTGTCGGAACATCTGATGACGGCCGATCTAAAGCGCGTTCACCGCTACCTTCAGAACACCATCGCCGACCCTCTGACGGCCCCGGAAGCCGCCCGCATGGCGGAGTCGATCCGCGCCGTCTTCAACACGAACGCGCAGGTCCTCCGCTTCCTGCCAGACGAGGGTCCGCGCTTCTCGATCCGCGAATGGATCACGGGTGAGAAGAAGCCAGGCTCCATCCTTTTCATCACCTCAAATTACGTCGACATGCCGATGAACCGGGCGCTGCTGACGCTCTGGATGGACCTCGCCATCAACCGGCTCATGACCATGCCGCGCACGCGGTCGCTGCGCACCTGGTTCATGTTCGACGAGCTCGGCGCACTTCACCGGCTGCCAGCCATCGAGAATGGCCTTCAGACGGCCCGCGCCTTCGGCGGCGCAATGATCCTCGGCATCCACAGCTTCGAAAAGCTGGTCGAGGTCTATGGCGAGCAGGGCGCCCGCAATCTCGCCTCGCTTGCCCGCTCCAAGCTCATCCTCGCGACCGCCGATCTCGACACCGCCGAGCAGTGCGCCCGCTATATCGGCAACCGCGAAGTCCGCCAGATGGATGAGGCCTACAGCTACGGCTACAACAACACGCGCGACGCCTCGACGCTGACTCCGCGCAAGCAGGTCGAACCGCTCGTGATCGCCGACGACATCACGAACCTGCCCTCGATGCATGGCTTCGTGAAGTTCCCCGACGGCTTCCCGGCCGCTCGGATCAAGCTCGTCTGGAAGGACTATCCCCAGGTCGCGGACGGCTTCCTGCCCCGCCCGACATGAAGCCGGTGCGATCGAAGCGCGGAGAGGAAGTGTTCGACGGAGAAGGGGGTGGTGAAGCCGGTGGGCGTGATGGTGCCGGCCAGGTGATCCAGGAGGTGGTAGAGCCGGTCAACGTGGCGAAGGAAATGGCCGCGCATCCTGTCTGCCGAGGTCGATGCGGAGAAGGAATCGACCAGCAAGGGGGTTCACGAAAACAACGCCGACCGCGACGGACAGGCACCCCGTCAACATGCGGCCGACATCGCACAGACTGCGCGCGCGGCAGCAGAGCAGGAGGCAGCGCAGGCCCGAGAACGTGATGATCGAAAGGACGGTCGCAGCCATCACAGCGCGCCGCGGGTCGAGGATCAGACGATCGTCGAGCTACGCCAGGATTTCTCCGCCGGCCGCGAGCCTGACGGCATGGACATGGGGATCTAGCCAGTGCTCTCGGTCGCCTCCGTCCGTTCCGCCTCCGGCGCCGCCGGCTACTTCGCCAAGGACGACTATTACACCGTCGACGACAGCTCGGAGGTCAGTGCCTGGGGCGGCGAGGGCGCCTCCGACCTGGGCTTGTCCGGCGAGGTGGCGAAGGATGCCTTCGAAGGCATCCTGAACGGTATTCTGCCGAGCGGGGAGGGCGTGGCACAGGTCGAGAACCGGCGATCGGGCGTCGACCTCACCTTCTCGGCTCCGAAGTCGGTGTCGCTGCTCGCCTATGTCACCGGCGACAAGCGGATCCTCGGCGAGAACGGCGCCAACATGAAGGCGGTCGCGCGGGCGATGGCCTGGGTCGAGAAGAACCTCGCCGAAGGGCGCAAGGACGTGGAAGGGCGCAAGGTTCCGGTGCAGACCGGCAACCTCGTCTTCGCCTTGTTCCAGCATGACACGAGCCGCGCCCTCGATCCTCAGGCGCACGTCCACGCAGTAATCGCCAACCTGACCAAGATGCCCGACGGCAAATGGCAGGCGCTCCATGCCGACAAGATCTGGAGCAACAACACGGTGATCGGCTCGATCTACCACGCCTTCCTGCGCGAGGAGATGGAGAAGCTGGGCTACAGGCTAGAGCTCAAGGGCAAGCACGGGACGTTCGAGGTAGCCGGTGTCCCCAAGGCGGTGCTGGAGGCGTTCAGCCAGCGCCGCGAAGCCATTCTCGAGAAGGCGGCCGAGCTCGGCATTACCTCTCCCAAAGGGCGCGACAGCGTCACCACCAATACGCGCGATCCCAAGCTGAATGTTGAGGACCGCGACGGCCTCCGACGCGAGTGGATCGAGAAGGCGGCGGCCCTCGGCTTCGATGGCAAGGCCCTGCTCGAGGCGGCGCTTGCAAGATCCGAACAGCGCGAGCCGGGAAGCGCTCTCGAGCGCGGCTATCGCGCCGTCTCCGAGGCGCTTACGAACGCCTGGGAAAAGCTTGGCGACGTCCTCAAGCCGCACGATCCTCTCGTCGATCGGGGCCTGGCTCGGGTGACCCACTCGCCGGCAGAAGCTCGTGCGCAGCTGGCTGTTGCGTCCGCCGTGCGCATGCTTTCCGAGCGTGAAGCCGCCTTCAACGTCAACCAGCTCGGCAAGACCGCTCTGGATCTCGGTCTGAAGGGCGTCACGGTCGACCATGTCGAGCGGCGGATCGCTCAGCTTGTGGAACGCGGCCAGCTGATCGCGGGCGAGGCGCGCGTGGGCGACACCCGGCCCCGCATGGTGACCACGCAGGAGGCCCTCAGGACCGAGGAGCGCATTCTCAAGGCGGTGGAGCAGGGGAAGGGCGCTTCCACTCCGATGATTGCGGCCAGCGAGGCTCCCGAGCGCTTGCAGGCACATGCGGATCGCGAGCTCAACGCCGGGCAGCTCGCCGCCGCCACACTGATTGTCTCTTCGGAGGACCGGACGGTGGTGGTGCAGGGCATAGCCGGCGCCGGCAAGTCGACCATGCTGCAGTCCGTCGCGCGGGTCGCCGAGGCGGAGGGGCGGGCCGTCACGGGCCTCGCCTTCCAGAACAAGATGGTGGCGGACCTCGCAGAGGGCGCCGGAATCAAGTCCCAGACCATCGCCTCCTTCATTCTTGCCAACGAGCGGCACGTCACGAACCGGCAGGGCGACGCCTATGAGCAGGCGCGGGCCGTGTTCGGCGGCCAGATGCTCGTCGTCGACGAGACCTCGATGGTGTCGAGCGACGACATGCTGAAGCTCCATCAAATCTCGGCCGCGCTGGGCGTCGACAAACTCGTTCTCGTTGGCGACCGGCAGCAGCTCTCCTCGATCGATGCCGGAAAGTCGTTCGCGCTCATCCAGGCCGGCGGGGGAACCATGGCGCGCATGGACGAGAACATCCGCCAGCGCACCGATCAGCTGCGCACCGTCGCGGCCCTGGCCAATGTCGGCGAAGCGGGCAAGGCCATGAAGGTGCTTGGCGACAGCGTCATCGAGCACAATAGCCCGGCCTTGCACGCAGCCGAAATGTGGCTCGGACTCTCGAGCGCCGATCGGGAGTCGACGGCGGTGTTCGCGTCGGGCCGCGCCTCGCGCGCGATCATCAATCAACGCATTCAGGACGGGCTTGCGGCCGAGAAGACCGTGCGCGGCGAGGGGATTCACCTCACCGTCTACGAGCGGGTGAATACCACGCGCGAGGAGTTGCGGTACGCATCCACCTACCGGCCCGGACAAACCCTCGAGGTAGGCAGGGGAGGCGGTCAGGACGTCGGCCTCGCCGCCGGCCGCTACGACGTCGACAAGGTCCACCCCAACGGCAAGGTCGATCTTCTCGACGGTCGCCGGCGCATCCGGTTCGACCCACAGAAACTCTCGCCAACCGAGAAGCGCGACCGCCTTCAGCTCAGCGAGAAGAAAGATCTTCATCTGCGCGAAGGCGATCGCATTCGCTGGACCGCCAACGACAAGGGGAGGGGGCTCCACAACGCCGCCCTCGCACGCGTCCTCACCATCGATGCGAGCGGCGTCACCGTCGAAACCGCGAGCAAGGAGCGGCTGACGCTCGACCTGGGCGATCCGATGCTGTCGCGGCTCGACCTCGCTTACTCGCTGAACATGCACATGGCGCAGGGCATCACCACCGACAAGGCGATCACCGTCATGTCGAGCCAGGAGCGCAACCTGTCCAACCAGCGCCTGTTCAACGTCGGCGTCACCCGCGTTCGCGACGAAATGACGATGGTGGTGGACGATAAAGCGAAGCTCGAGCGCCAGCTCGACAACAACCCCGGAAACAAGACCTCGGCGCTCGAAACGGTGGGTCGGCTCGACGTCGACCGGGAACGCGGCACGGGCACCAGCCCGCGCGAAAAATTCGATCCCGGCCCTGTCGATCTGTCGGACTTGCCGCCTTTGCCAGGCGACCCGCCGCTTCCGACTGCCGGGAAGGGCCAGGCTGCGTCTGCACCGGGCGATCCCCTCAAATCACCGCCCGAGCTCAAGCCCGACCGCAGCGACGTGCTGCCGCCGCTGCCGGAACGCAGCCTGGGGCTCGATCTGTGACGACCGACCGGCCGGACCGCCGGATTGAAGGAGACGACGATGAGTGGATGGGATTTCGACGACGTCGGCAAGTTCGGCAGCGACAAGGCAGCCGAGGACTTCGCCAAGCGCAACAATGTGGATCCCCGCGACATCCGAACCCGCGACAAGGGCGATGGCGTTGAACTGGAGATCCGGCGCTCCAGTCTGGACCGGCGTGGGCTCAAGGACAGCGGCGAGGGGCGCCGCGACGGCTGGTAACCGGCAGACCGGCGCGGCCCCGGTTGTTGGCCGCGCCTTCCATTCCGAGGGGTGACGCAATGACACAACTGTTCGGATCGCCAATCGCGACCGTATTTCTTATCGTCTGCGCGGTCATTATACTTGCGCTGGTGAAAAGCGCGGCGGCACCGAGTGGACCGCCCGCGCCGGTGGCCAAGCGCTTTCTTACCGACCGCGAGCTGGCCATGCTCGCGGCGATCGAGCGCGCCCTGCCCGCACACCGCATCCACGCGCAGGTGGCAATGGGGGCTCTCCTGCAGGTTCCACGTCGGCTCGGGCGCAAGGTGTCCCCCGCTGATCGAAACAGCTTCTCGCAGAAGATCATCGACTTCGTAGTGCAGGACCGGGAGACTGGAACGATCGTCGCCTTGATCGAGGTCGACGACTATACCCATAACGCCGCGACCGACGCAAAGCGTGATGCGATGACATCGGGCGCTGGCTACACGACGATCCGCATCGCGGCAAAGACCAAGCCGACGCTGGCGAATGTCCGTGAGGCGCTCGCACCGTTGCTTCATTCGGATCGATCTGCGGGCGCGATCGCGGATCGGGGGGCGAACCATGCTTGAGACCCAGATCATACTGGCGATCTACGCCGCATCGCCGCTGTACCTCAGGGGTGATCTCGCCAGCCCGGCATGGGTGCGCCTACCGAGCATTCTAAAGCTTCCTGCCGGCCTTCGGCGGGACGTCCGCATCGGGACTATCGCCGGCCTCGCCCTCCTCGTCTGGGTGGAACTGGCCAGTCACTCGTCGGCGCTCGGAAGGGCCGAGTGCGCGGCGTGGTTGGCGGTGCTTGTCGAGTGCCCCGCCTTTCTGAAGATCGCGATGCACCGCGACCAAGGCGTCTACTATCAATCCAGCGTCGAAGGGGCTGCGTAGTGGCGATCGACGACCGCGACTATACGCGCGAGCGGTATCGCCAGCGGCAGAAGGTTGATCCCGGCAAGCTCCGCTGGGGCTTCGGCAAGGCAGCGAGGGACGCAAACGCGCCGAAGACGAAGTCAACGCCGCTTGGCAGCGCTTCGTTGAATCGACGGAAAATCTCGCGACGACTTCACGCCGCCATGGTCCAGCGCTGGCAACCGCGGCCACCACTCGGGGGGAGAACGGAACCCGTAATGGAACAGTGCGACCTCTTCGGCGAACCGCCGCCTCAATCCCAAGCGGAAGAAGTGACCAAGGTGCCCCTCTCCCCGCTCGCCGCGCCCTGCGCTTTCAGGAACCGATCGAACAAATCCTGCCAACGCCTCGCTCGCGATCCGATCAGGCTGGACGGGCGCACGCTGCACTATCACGGCCGGCTTCTCCTCCACTGTCCCTTGGTATGCTTCAATGGCGCCTCGGCCGAGGAAACCCGGGTCTATGCCGAGGCAGCAGAATGACGGCCAGCAGCCCTGTCCGGTTAACCGGCGTGGTGGACATGACGCCACGTGGGCTGATGCTGATCGAGGGAGACGGGATGCGCTGGCGGCTCGTTGGGGACGTGATCGCCGGACACCTGATCGGTAAGTCGGTCACCGTCGAGGGAATGATCATCGGGGCGGCCATCACGGCCTATTATCTGGCACCGGCGCCGGAGACTTCGCCATGCTGATCCGGGCGACCGCATTCCCATACCGTCGACCGGGGTGCCCGCATTGCGGCCATCTGATCAATCACTGGCCGCGCGACAGCAATCTCGAGAGCTGCCAGCTCTGCCTGCGCCCGATGATCCTCCTTCGACGGCCTACGGACTGGAACGGGCCGAAGCGGCTGCGCGGGCTGCTCGACATCGGATTTGCACTGTACGGCCTGCTCACGATCGGGCTCGTTGCGGTCTTCATCGTCACCGGGCTGTCACCTCACGGCTTTGCCAAGGCAATCTCGGTTCTGCTCTTCATCATCGGCACCGTATTGGCGACCGACGGCGTGCTCGGGCTCCGCTCCGGAATGGACAGGACGGGCAAGCGGCTTCGCGTGGGGCGATCGGCACGCGTCGTTGCCGGCGGGAAGCTCGCTGCGGGCGCGGCGGCGATCCTGCTTTTGTGCATCGGTCTCACCCTCTGAGTAAGGTGGTGCACGAGAGCTTGCGGCGCTTTGCACCAAAGTGGATGTTATCCGCCCGCGCTCAAAGCGGCGGCATCATCCATGACCGTGTCCGGATCGCCGAAGCGATAGGACGCCAATTCTTCGCAATCGCTCCTGCTGAGAGGACTCTTGCTGTAGGTGCCTCGAGCCCAGCTGCTTGTTGTGGTGTGCCTTTCCCCTAACCGCAGCATCTCGTCGTGCGGTGCGACGTACCAGACACCGCGGTCGGGGAACGCGATCCAGATGTCTCGGCCGATATATTTCTTATCGATGGTCCACCGGCCTTTGAGCTGCACCAGCTTGGTATCGCCAGTCGCCTCGTTCAACAGGATCAGGTCGATGCCATTGTCATAGACCGGCAGATAGGCGTTGTAGCCTTGATTGAGTGCGACGGTGACGAGCGCATTGCGGTTCACCACTTCGACAGCATCGCTGGTTAGCTTCATCATCCCTCCTGATACCGTTCGCCCACATGGTCCCGTGCTTTGTGGCAGCTATAACCAAGCCGATACCGGCGACTTCTGCGACGGCGCCTGCTGCACGGTAGAATATCGCAAAAAGCTGATTCAAGGTCTCTGCAATCAGGGGTAGTCATGCTCCGCTACCCGGGGGTGCCTATGCCGATCGTACAGAGATATTTTGAGTTGCGTGATGTGCTGCCGCTGCAAGGGCGGCCATGGATACCGCTCCGCCACGATGCCGATGTCGTGATCGACCCACCTGAGGCCGGTATCGTCGAGCTGCGGGAATATACGGGCATCGCCACTGCCGCGATCTTCGACACCCATCGATCAGAGGGCGACAAGGTCGTCTGGAGCGACTTGGGGGTCGGCGCACACCGGGGCGGCATGGAACCGTGGGGCTATCGCGCTTCCGACCTGTTCTATGGCAGGTCCACTCAGCCGATCGGTTCCAATCTCGTGATCGACCAGTATCTCGAGGACGAACACCTTCACATCTGGCACCTGCATCCCGACCTGGTCGTGGCCCTCCGCCTTCTACGTGAAGGTGATTGCTGGTTTCGACCGGAGGAGGGCTGGGCCGAGGTCGCGCGATTGAAACGAGATGCTGAGGACCGCCCGATCCTGCTTGAGATTAGGCCGGAGTTCCTTGGTGACTACCTCAGCGCCCGCGGCATGGCCCTGTATTGTTCGAGCTATCACCAGCGGACCGCCACCACCATCGACAAGCCTGTCTACAGCTGGCCAGGCGACGCTTTCGCCGAAGTCAGGGGCAGGGACGAGCGGGAGGGTCGAACCGGACCGGGGCGCTGGCCGACCCCCAGTGATCAGTACCGCACGATGGGCGCCATGTGGCGAACGGAATGGGTCCAGCCAAGCGGGCTGAGTACACGCATCCGGGGCGACAAGGATCCCCATACCACGAGCTTCATACTGGAGAGTGACGGCACCCGCAGGTCGGGCGATGGTCTGGCTGGGGTGTCGACATGGTTATATTTCGATCCCACCGTCGTCTCCACCTTGATGCGCCATCGCGGCGCGAGCCTGCATTGGTACAGCGCGGAAACCGGAGGCCTGGGCGCCAGCACCGGTGTCCACTTCGGGGTCAACCGGCTCGGCCTGATCACGGTCTTCGCAAAAGACATCGGAGCACTCGATCCTTGGGAGCAGCGGCTGTGGAGCGCTCATAACGTAACGCCCGACGGCGGCGTGGCAGAGGAGTTGTTCGCCGCTCAGATGGATGTGACACCGGCCAGTACGATCGCACCAGAATCGCAGCTGGCCGCGGCGCTTGCGGAGATCGACGCGGCTTTCAGCGGCAAATATGGCGTCCCGCTCCTCCGCGACGACCAGGCCGTGCCTCGGCTGTTGCGCCGCGCGCACCGCTTCCAGGCGGCTGAAGCAGACGGTTTGCTGGAGCTAGCCAAGGAGGTCACTCGCCTTTTCATGGAGCGGGTCGACGTCGATGCCGTCCTTGCGCCTCTCAACCTGCCCAAACCCAAGGATGGTCGGAAGCCGGGTTCGAATAAGGCGCTGGAGAAACTCCTCGGCAGTCTAATCCCTGGGAACGACGCGAGCACGATGATGGCGCCGCTCTTCGGGATCTACGATCTTCGGCTCGCCGACGCACATCTTGGTTCGAGCAACATCGCCAGCGGCAAGGAGCGGGCAGGGGTCGATGATACCGCGCCAGCAGCGATGCAAGGCCGTCAGCTGCTGGATACCTTCGTGGCTACGCTTCGCCAGATATCGGCGGCGATCGCCTAATCGGGAAGCATATCGACGATGGTCACTTCAGCAATTTTCGATCGCTCGACCCGGAAACGGCCGATCTTGCCACGAGCTGATCGATAACGCTGACCGGCAACGCTCAGCCTTCATGTCATTTATGAGCCTTTGGATGGGCTTCAACGGCTGGATGGAATCGGTGACCGGCGCGGACCATGACGCGGCCATGATCACCGCGATTGCCGAAAACCGGCGAGCTACCGATGCCTATGAAGAGCTGATGCAGGATGACGATTTTCAACGACGCGTGATGGCCTTCTCGCAATTATGGCCGGTGCTCAACGTCCGGGACGTGCGGCAGAAGCTCGGTCGTGATGCCTTCTGGGCGCAGGACCGCGACGAGCTTTTCGACCGCCGTCGACGCGTGGGCGTCCGGATGCAACCAGTGGGCTGGACAGACGGAGATGTCCCAACCTGGCCGCAGCTCTTACGGACCATATATTGCGTTCGCTGCAACCTGTTTCACGGTGCGAAATCGCCCCAGCACGGTCGCGATCGTGACTTGGTGCGGCGATCCGGTCGTATCCTGCGGATGTTCATCGAGCGTGGTCGCTGTTTCGAGTGGACGGACTAGGGCTGCCGCCGAGCCGATGCGCGGTCTGAAAAGGTCGTCCTCGGACGGGAGCTCGACACGATCGAACTCTTGACCCAAAGACAAGGATGGCAGAACATAAGGGGAACGCTCCGAGTCTTTGTTTTTATGCCTGCCGTCGATTCCCGCCTTGCGAACATAGCCCAGCTTCGCTCCATCGCGACACCCATCGCCGAGTACCGGACGATGCCCTTCGGGGTGCCCGAGCTTGACCAGCGGCTTGCCAGCGGGGGCTTGAGAGCGGGAGCGCTCCATGAGGCGACCGCGCATTCATGCTCGCTCGTTGACGATGCGGCGGTGACCCTGTTTTTGTGCGGTATAGCCGCTCGGGAAGCTGCAATCAGCGCAGGACCGGTCCTTTGGGCAAGCTGTCGCAGCGATCTGTACGCCCCGGCGTTGTCTCAGGCGGGGTTGTCCTCAGCTGCCGTCATTCACGCCCAGCCGCGCGATGATGCTGAGTTGCTCGCGGTGGTCGAAGATGCGATCCGAGACGGTACGCCTGCTGCCATCGTTGCCGAGGCTGAGAAGGTCTCGATGGTCGCCTCCCGCCGCCTTCAGCTTGCTGCAGCTGATGCCGACCTCCCGGTCCTGCTCCTGCGACGGCGGCGGCGCCGTGATCACGATCCGTTTGGCGAGCCATCGGCTGCCTGGACTCGCTGGCGGATCGCGAGCGCCCCTTCGGAGAGGCTCGGCGTCGCCGGTGTAGGACGGCCACGCTGGACGGTCGAACTCGCGCGCCAACGAGGTGGCGAGGCTTTTTCCCTGATCGTGGAGGGCAGCGATGAGACGGGTCGTCTCCGCGTTCCTGCCGCACTTGGCCATCGAACGGCTGAGACGGCAGGAACGGTCCGCCACGCGGCCGCCTAGTCGGCCGAGCCTCCAGCCACCCGTCGACGACGATCCCGGCGCTTGCTCCGTCCCGCGCGGGGGCGGCTGGCGGCCGGGTGCCCGGTGGGCCCGCAGCGGAATGCTCACGCGCGCGGACGTTGAGGCACAGATCGCGACCTTGCCACGGCATGCGCAGCCGCCTGCCCGCGAGCTGGGCCGTCGTTCGGAGGCCGCTCAGCATCCATTCAAAGCGCCGCCAGCGGCGAAACCGCAACAGACCGCACCTGTCGCGGAGGCGGTCGCTACCCCGCTGGCTCTCTTCGGGAAGGTTGGGCGACGAGAAGAGATCGTCGCGGCGTGCGCTGGCGCGCAAGCGCTCGGAATCCATGTCGGCATGGCCGCCACGCACGCGCGTGCGCTTGTGTCGGACCTGGACCTTCGTCCTGCCGAGCCGGAGGCCGATGCGGCGCTGCTCGATCGGCTCGCGCTTTTTGCAATTAGGCGATGGTCGCCGATCGCAGCGGTGTCGCCCCCCGATGGCCTGTGGATCGACCTCACCGGGTGCGAGCATCTCCATGGCGGCGAGTACCAGTTCTGTCAGAGACTGCTCGTCTTTTGCCGACGGGCGGGATTTACCGCTCGCGTGGCCGTCGCCGATACCCCCGGTGCGGCTCACGCAATCGCCCGGTTTGGCGCCGACGATCTCGCCTGCGTGACGCCGGGTACCACCACGGTCGCGCTCTCCTCGCTGCCGATCGCAGCACTCAGGCTCGACCCAACGGCGCTCAGTGCAGCGCGGCGCTTCGGCTTCGAGAGAGTAGCTGATCTCCTGCCGGTGGCGCGCGGTCCCCTGGCGCGGCGACTAGGCTTGCCGGCCATCACCCGGCTCGATCAGGCGCTTGGCTCGACTGCGGAGCCGATCACTCCGCGCGACGATCCATCCATCCCTGTGGTGGAGCGCCGCCTTCTGGAGCCGATCGGCACCGCCGAAGCGATCGAGCAGGTCATGGGCGATCTCCTGCGGGATCTCGGGGAGCTGCTGCAGGGGCGGGGGCTTGGCGTCCGCTCGCTCCGCCTTGCCGGCCTGCGGGTCGATGGCAGCGAACAGATCGTGGGCATCGGCACTTCGCGGCCGACACGCGAGGTGCCGCATCTTCTTCGACTGCTGAAGCTGCGCATCGAGCGCATCGACCCAGGCCTGGGTATCGAGCAGTTCTGGCTGGCAGCGCCCCACACGGAGCCTCTCGACGCGATTGATCTAGGGGCGGTGCTCGCAGGAGACACGCTCGTCCGCGACCCAGCTCGCTTGGTGGATGTGGTCGCTGGCCGTATCGGCAGCGGCTCGGTTTTTCGGATCGCTCCCGTTGAAAGTCATGTTCCGGAACGCGCGGTAGCACGCACGAACCCTGTCCATATTCCAGGCGACTGGCCCAAATGGCAGCGTCCGGTTCGACTGTTCGCTCGACCAGAGCCGCTATGGGGCGTCGTAGCACTCCTCCCCGATCAGCCGCCCCGCCGCTTCGAATGGCGCGGCACAGCTCACCGGGTCGTCGCCGGCGACGGACCCGAACGTGTCCATGGCGAATGGTGGCGGCGCGATGCGGAGGTCTGGGCCGTCAGGGACTATTATCGGGTCGAGGACGAAGATGGCGGCCGGTACTGGCTGTTCCGGCGCGGCGATGGGATGGACGACAACACTGGCGACCTTAGCTGGTGGATCCACGGCGTTTTCGCATGAGCGCCTATGTCGAGCTTCAGGTGCTGACGCACTTTTCCTTGCTGCGCGGCGCATCGAGCCCGGAGGAGCTATTTTCAGCCGCAGCCCTGCTCGGCTACCCCGCCCTCGGGATAGGTGACATCGGCACCGTAGGAGGCGTCGTGCGCGCCTGGGAGGCGCAGAAAGCGACCGGGGTGCGATCGATAGCGGGCACACGCGTCGATCTCTCCTGCGGTCGTCGCCTCATCCTCTATCCGACCGATAGACCAGCGTGGTCGCGCGTCACCAGGCTTTTGACCGTCGGGAAGAAGCGAGCGGGAAAGGGCGGGTGCCTCCTTCATTGGCATGACCTGCAGCCGTGGTCAGAGGGCGTCATCGCGATCCTCTTGCCGCACGAGGCTGACACAGAAAATCTGAGCAGCCTTGCCGACCTGAAGGCCATTTATGGTCGCAGGGCCTACATGGCGCTGTTTCAGCGTCGCCGTCCCGACGACGCGGTGCGGATTGACGCGCTTGCCCGTCAGGCGGGCGGTGCCGGCGTCCGTGCCGTCGTGACCGGCGACGTCCTCTATCACGCGCCTGAGGCTCGCCTCCTGCAGGATGTCGTGACTGCGGTTCGCGAGAAGTGCACCGTCGACGAGCTCGGCTACCGGCGGGAGGTGAATGCCGACCGAGCGCTCAAATCACCCGACGAAATGGCCCGGCGCTTTCGCGCCTACCCCGATGCGCTGCAGGCCAGCGTCGACATCGCGCGCGCTTGCACCTTCAGTCTGGACGAACTCGCTTATCAATACCCGCACGAGCGGGTGGTCGAGGGTCTCACGGCGCAAGAAGCCCTTGAGCAGATGGCGAACGATGCGGTCGACCGGCTGTTCGATGGTGATGTGCCGCAACCTTACCGCAGCCAGATCGACCACGAACTGCGGCTGATCCGTGAACTAGGTTACGCCCCCTACTTCCTGACCGTCCATGCGATCGTGCGTGAAGCGCGACGTCGCGGCATCCTCTGCCAGGGACGCGGGTCTGCGGCGAACAGCTGCGTGTGCTTCGTGCTGGGCATCACGTCGATCGACCCGATTAAGCACGAGTTACTCTTCGAGCGCTTCGTATCGGGCGAGCGCCGCGAACCGCCGGACATTGACGTCGATTTCGAACATGAGCGCCGTGAAGAAATTATTCAGTGGATCTACGAGACCTACGGCCGTGACCGCTCCGCTCTGACAGCCGTCGTTACCCGCTATCGCGCGCGCGGCGCGGTGCGCGATGTCGGCAAGGCGATGGGCCTGCCCGAAGATCTGACCGCCTCGCTTGCAGGCTTGGTCTGGGGTTGGTCGGCCGAAGGCGTGGGCGAGAAGCAGGTCGAAGAACTCAATTTGGATCTCGGAGATCGCCGGCTGCGCCTGACGCTCGATCTCGCGCGCAAGCTGATTGGTACGCCGCGCCATATGTCCCAGCATCCCGGCGGCTTCGTCCTCACGCATGACCGTCTCGACGACCTGGTACCTATCGAACCGGCCGCGATGGACGACCGGCAGATTATTGAATGGGACAAGGATGACATCGACGCCCTGAAATTCATGAAGGTCGACGTCCTCGGCTTGGGGATGCTTGGCTGCATGAACCGCGCCTTCAACCTTCTCGAGGAAGCGAAAGGTTGCCAGATCGGCCTTGCGGACCTGCAGGATGATGACCCTGCGGTGTTCGCTATGATCCAGAAGGCCGATACGCTTGGGACCTTTCAGATCGAAAGCCGCGCGCAGATGTCAATGCTGCCGCGGATGAAGCCGCAGCGCTTCTACGATCTCGTCATACAGGTCGCGATCGTCCGGCCAGGGCCGATTCAGGGGGACATGGTGCATCCCTACCTTCGGCGGCGCGAGGGTGCGGAGAAGCCGGAATATCCCCGGCCCGAGCTGCGTGCGGTGCTGGAAAAAACGCTGGGGGTTCCGCTCTTTCAGGAACAGGCGATGAAGGTCGCTATCGTCGGCGCAGGCTTCACGGCCGCCGAGGCGGACGCTTTGCGGCGGGCTATGGCGACCTTCAAATTTACCGGCGGGGTCTCGCATTTCTCGGAGAAGCTGATCGAGGGGATGGTGGCGCGCGATTATCCGCGCGAATTTGCCGAGCGCACCTTCCGCCAGCTCGAAGGCTTCGGCTCCTACGGCTTTCCGGAGAGCCACGCCGCCTCCTTCGCGAAGATCGCCTATGCCTCGGCCTGGATGAAGCATCATCACCCTGACGTCTTTTGCGCCAGCCTGATGAACGCCCAGCCGATGGGCTTCTATGCGCCCGCGCAGATCGTTCGCGACGCACGCGATCACGGTGTGGAGGTCCGTCCGCCCTGCATCAACGCGAGCCGGTGGGACTGTACGCTGGAGCCCACGAACGGCCGCTATCTCGCGGTGCGGCTTGGACTGCGCCAGGTCCGCGGTCTTTCGAACGCAGACGGTGCGGCAATAGTCGGCGCGCGCTCGACCGCTCTGTTCGATTCTGTCGAGGACGTGTGGCGCCGATCACGGGTCCAGCGGGCGGCTATCGAGAAGCTGGCAGACGCCGACGCCTACCACGCGTTCGGCGCCGATCGTCGCCAAGGGCTCTGGAAGGTGAAGGGCCTCGGCGAGGCACCTTTGCCGCTATTTGCGGCCGCTGACCGCGAAGCGCAGACCGTGAGCGCCGAGGGCCTCGAGCCGGCCGTCACCCTGCGGCCGCTAACGGATGGTCGCGAGGTGATCGAAGATTACCGCTCGCTCCAATTGTCACTGCGCGCCCATCCTCTCACATTCGTCCGCGACGAACTGGCGCGGCGAGGCGTGACCCGTTGCGCGGATCTCGCGAGCATCCGAGACGGTCGCCATGTCGAGGTCGCCGGCATCATCCTTGTTCGACAAAAACCTGGTTCGGCAAAGGGCGTCCTCTTCATCACGATTGAAGATGAGACAGGCATCGCGAATGGCATACTCTGGCCGGACCGGTTCGAGGCGCAGCGCCGAACCGTCATGTCGGCATCGATGATCGGCATGAAGGGCAGGGTCCAGAAAGAAGGCGAGGTAATCCACGTCATCTGCGATCGGATCATCGATCACGGGGATCTGCTTCACCGAGTGGGCGAGCTGTCATTCCCGCACCGGACCGGTCGAGGCGATGGAGCTCGCCATGCCGGCGCCCCCGACCGCGGAGACAAGGGTTGGAAGCCCGAGCCACGCAACTGCTATTGGCCGCCTCACGCTGACGGCATGGATCCAAAGGAGGTCGTGCGGTTCAAGTCACACGATTTCCGCTGAGCTATGAGTGCCCTTCCGCGCCACCAGCGCGTCGTCATCGCCCTTTCCGTCCATATCCTTCGCTCCGCGACCGCACGATCCTCCGACACTCGCGTCGACGTCGTCGAGGTACGTTTGGCCTTGCGCTGCCTGCTTCAACACTGCCCGGAGCGCTGGCCTCTGGAGAATTTCTGGGACGCGGCAGCCCAGGCCAATGACATCGGTCGCTCGCAGGGTGTGACCGCTGCCTTCGATGGAATCGTCCGCCAATTGCGCCAAGCGGGACGCTACGATGAGGTGTCACCGCTCTGAAATAGTGGCCCCAAGTCGTTCCAGCCGGAAACACTTTGCCGGTTCCCGGAAAAGTCTTTCCAACCACGTGGGGGGCGCTCCCCACCACGCATGCGGTGCACGCATGCGCTCAGAATAAGCCACGGGATGCATCACCGGCCAGCGGCGATCCGGGCGCGGGTTAGAGCGTGGAGGAGATCGAGCATCTGGTGCAGCCGGGCGTCGCCTTCCTCGCTGGACCATGGCTCGACGAGATTGCCATGCATCACCGAGTTGCGAATCTCGTACCAAGTCTGCACGTGCGCCGCCTCCAGCGTGCCCGCCTTGCCGAGTTGGCGCATGAAGGCGACGACGCTGCGCTTGCTCACCATCCCAAGGTTGGAGAGCATTCGGCCGCGCAAGGCGGGGTCGTCCTTCCACGCCTCGATCTGCTTTTTCATTGACGCAAGAAGTTCATCGGAGAATTCTGGCCGTCTGTCGTCCTCGGTCATCAACTCGTTCGCCAGTGCCTCAGCCGCGCCGGCGAGCGTCAGCGTGAGCACCCAGCGCGAACCGAGCTGGGCTTCGGCGAGCTCATCGTAATAACGTGTCAGCGGATTCGCTTCGAAAGATCCGACCTTGACGATGAACGTAAGAATGTCGGCGTAGAGCTTCCAAAAGGCTTCCGCCCGTCCGTGTTCGATCGCGAAGGGCTGCAGCAAGCCGATCGCAGACGGCTCCCGATGGCGCGGCGATGGCCGCAGCCACACATGCGCAGTGCCGTCACCGAGGTTGCGCGCGACCATGCGCGGATAGACCGGCACGCCGAGCAGGATACGCAGCGGCTCTGTCAGCCAATTCTCCAAGAACGGATGAGAGAGAACCCCGCCCGCGTCGGCAGTGATCCACAACGCCTGGCCTGACGGCTCATACGAAAAGGTGATGCTAGTCCCGAGGACCTCAATCACGTGTTGGCCGGGCCCGCGGCTCGCCAAGATACGGCGCTCGCCGATGAATGCCGTGGTTGTCAGCGGCTCGCTCATCGGCAGGTCGATTGGCGGCACGAGCAACAGCTCGACATTGCTCCGCTTCGATACCCAGTAGCCTTTAGCCAGCGCGTGCAGTGCGTCGATTTCGCCGCTCAGCGGCCACCCGTTATTGTGGTCGGCGAAGAAGTCCACCTGGGTATAGCCGCCCACCCATTCGACCCCGCGATAGTCCGTCGCAAACAAGCGGAGGAGGTCACGGGCGTCATACGGCTGCGACTTCTGCCGGTTGAACACCTCCAGTGCCTGCCGCAAATCTACCGAAGGCGCCGCATGCATATAGAACCGCATCTTGGTCGTGCTGACGATTTCGATGCGACCCGAACCCTTGAAGATCGCGCCTTCCTCGTCGCGCCCGAACAACGTCATTTGCGGGCACTCGATCGTTCGCGGCAGACCCGACAACATCTGTCGCCAGCTGTCGAGTGTATGGAGATCACGCTCGCTGGTTTCTTGGAGCGCGGCGGTCTCGGCCGGCTCCTCAACACGTAGCGCGTTGGCTATCCAATTGCGTAAGTTGTTTAAGAGCCGCATCCTCATCACCCTCTAGCCGCGCCCCGCCGTCAAAAATCCGTACCGCTCGCGGCACTTTACCTCGCTCGGTGAAGTGCCACGAGCGGTTAAAGTCTTTGTGGCCCTCCTGTGCGGGATTCACTTTGCCGGCACTCTGTGCTTGTAATGTTCCATGTTTCAGCCCGATCTCTTTTCCCTTGAGGACTGTGCTCGGCCGGTGAAAGCCGGAGAGCCTACGCGCCCGCTTGACCTACCGGCCATTCTGGAGCGGCTGACGATCGTATGCGAGCGACCGCGTTACAGCTTCATGGTGCTCAACTTGATCGCCCAGGCGAGTGCTCAGACGGGATCGGCGGGACCGTACATCCGCGAGGGTGACCGCCGGATTCCCGTCCGGGATTGGCTATGCGACGCACTGGTTCCCGTCGCTCAGCGCGACCCCCGTCGTCTCGCGATCGCAGACAAGGTGCGACAAGACCTTGAGGCTAAGTGTGCCCTTCCGGTCGATCCGGTGGCGGCAAACAGGATCGTCGACGCTCAGGTTCGCAAGCGGGTTCGTCAGTCCGGCCGCACAAATGTCAGCCGCGCCGTTTCCGAGTTGGTTCGCGCCGGCTTCGTCAGGCGGCATTATCAGGGCTACCGGGTGGATCACCAAAATCGGGGCGCCCAGCGGCAAGCGGTTTACACGATCACCGAGGAAGCACGTCGGGCACTTCACGCCGGTCGGTGAAACACCCTCAATTACGGTTAAGGCCCAGCTCCCGGCTTTGTAGCTTCGCTTTCCAAAGCTGCTCTGCAGCGATGATCTCCTCGACGGTGGCGCTTGATCCGCTCACTTCGAGAATGCTGGCCTGATAGTCGCTCGGGTCGCGACTTTTCAGACCCAGATTGCCGCCATGGCCATCTCGGATGTAGGTGAGCCAGCGGCCGAAGAAACCGCTCTCGCCTGTGGCCGAACCAACATATTGCTCGCGCGTGCGCGGGCAGGTCAGAAGGTAAACGCCCCGCGCCGCGGTAAGCGCGGCGATCCAGCCCTTTGGCAGTGCTTCCAGCGACGAGAGGTTGCCGATGAACCGCACATAACCTGGGAACGCTTCCTCCTGAAACGTGCGGCTCAATTCGAGTATAGCCTTCGCCTGGCTACCGGCACGCTGGATCCAACTCCGGGTTCCTGCGCCCCAGTCGATGGTCAAACGGCCGCTCATGTCCTCCAACGCGAATACGGAGGTTTGCGCATAGAGATCGAGCGGCCGGGTGCCGCCTTCGGTTGCGAGCTTGTGACGCAGCGGGTCGACAATGTCGTCGGGCGCACTCCCGATGAGCGAGATTTCGTAAAGTCCCACGAACAGGGTGGCTGCCGCGGGCGTCACGACGAAGCTCGCCCAATATCTTGCGGAAAGACGAGCGCGGTTCTGGCTCGTCTGAAGGCTTTGATACACGAGGAAGCCCGCCCGATCGTCGCGCCAGAGCGAATAAGGCGTCCGGCCCGCAGAATGCGTTTGATGCCGCAGGAGACGAACGGAATCAGGGCTTATGCCCGCTTCGTCGAGGACCGCGTTGAAAGTCAGCGCCATATGTTCATAGTCTGCTTCTTGCCGGAATCTGCGGATGCTTGTGGAGCAGGGTGGTGGCGGCTTCAATGAGCCGATGCCGACGGCTCCGACCGACGGACAAAAAGATGAGCCTTGCGACCTACCGCCTGTCCGATGACCTCGCGCGACGACGAATGCTCTATCCCTCGACGATCATCTCAGCGCCAAGCGTTCTCTTGGTCGATGTGCCCGTACCGCTGCGCGGCGACGGTCTCGGGCTCGGACGCTATTACGCGATGATTTTGGAGACCAGCCACGAACAAGCGGAAGCGGAACGCCTTCTGAACCTTCCCCGTCCGGGGCCCGTGGCTCCAGACTTTTTCGATCACCGTCCATCGGCCCTGGTCTCGGACAATGTGCTGATTTCTCGCTATGAGCCACCCACCACCGGCTGGCCCTGGCTCATCGTCTGTCGCTGGCCGGACAGCTACGTCTCGCTAGTTCAGGATATACCAGGCTGCAGCATGGCGCGTGGGCGTTACACGACGGAGATGTTCACCACCGCAGACGACGCCGAGGCTCACAGCGTTTTGCTGCTCGAGCAGCTTGCTGGACATGGCGAGCTTGCGGTCCGGATGATCAGCGCCGAGACGCTCGCTCCCGCCGGCACCGCCTAAAAAGCTAGCGCGACCCGTGCGAGCCAACCGGATCAAACGATGAAGTCGGCGAAGGCGGGTGCGACATGGTCGTTCCAAACCTCATCACCCCGAAGTTTCTCGCCCGCGCCGTTTATCTGCTCCAGCCCGACATCGCTGATCCGCACGCCAGCGGGGACGTAGCGGAGTACCAGTTCGCCATAGCGGATCTCACTGCTTGGGAAATTGCGACTGAAATCCTTCAGGTTTGGGACCAGGCGGTGATGGAGTTGGCTGTCTTCTCGTCCTTCATCACGAGCGATCCGGGCGCGAAGCTGAGCGGAAACGACGTCGTCGACGGTCGGCTTCACCATCGTCGTATGCTCTACCGCAACAATGGCTGGGGTGTAGCTGTTCATTGGGTCGCCGACAGGATTTTGCAGCCGGATCGTTCCGTCGACGATCACGAAAGGCGGCGCAACGACCCATGCGTGGCCCAGTTCGGCACCAGGGAAATCGGAGAGGTCACACATCGACTGTCCGCGCCAAAGATCTTCGCTGGCTACTTCGGCAATCATCGAGCCTTTCAGCCCGAAACTCCAGACACCGAGCCGATCGAGGATACGCTGCATCATCGACGAGACATGAACACAGCTACGCTGCATATCCTCACGTTCGAACAGATCCGCCAGGAATTCGGCGAGCCGGGGGACGATCGCACGGACGCGCTCATCATATTCGGCGGTGCGCGGGCGGGATTGCACCCACAAGGCGTATTGATCGAGGAAGGTGCCGTCGCGACCTTCCTCCGCCGCAAAGGCCGGCTGATCGAAAAAGCCAAACTGGGTGGTGTCGATGCCGAGCCCCCGCAGCCGAGCATCAATTTCCGCGTGAACTCCTGCACGCGCGGCTGCTCGCTGCTTCGCCTGCCCCATTCGACATCACTCCCTATGTTTCAACGGTTTAGCTTCCGCGCCGCGCTTCGGCGATGACAGAGGCCTGCACCATAGGCATATAGCAAGGGAACATCATCAGCGGAGTAGCCCCACCAAGCATGCCGAAGGTCAATCCTCAGATCCTGTCATGGGCGCGCGAGAGCGCGGGCCTGACGCTTGAGGATGCCGCCAAAGGGATCGGTCTTGGCGGTGAAAGCGCCGCTGCACGCCTGGCGGAGATGGAGGCGGGCGATCGCGAGCCCAGCCGCCCCCAATTGCTCAAAATGGCGGATCGCTATCGTCGTCCATTGCTCACGTTCTACCTACCCGAACCACCGGCAGCGCCCCCCCGAACCCATGACTTTCGGACGCTTCCGGATCGGGAGGCCGGAGCGGAGGCGACCGTCGGTGCGCTGGTCCGTGACGTTCGCACCCGCCAGTCCCTTGTTCGTGGTGCATTAGAAGACGCCGAAGAGGCTGAAATCCGGACGTTCGTCGGGTCCATTGACCCACGGGCGGGTGCGGATGCTCTTGCTCAGGCGATGGGTGAACTGCTGAACCTTGATCGAGAGGGTTACCGCCAGGCCCGGACGATCGAGCAAGCCTTCCGGATCTTGCGCGATGCGGTTGAGGCTGCGGGCGTCTATGTGCTGCTCATCGGCAATCTCGGCCACTGGACGAGCAATCTCAGCCCAGGTGTTTTCCGGGGAATGGCTCTCGCGGACGAGGTCGCGCCGTTCATCGTCGTCAATGAAACGGACTCCAAGGCAGCTTGGCCGTTCACGCTTCTTCATGAGCTCGGCCACATCCTTTTGGGGCAGAGCGGTATCAGCGGATATGACAGCGAACAGGTGATCGAGCGGCTGTGCGATGACGCGGCGGCGAAATTCCTTCTTGGCCGCGAGGAGCTGCAGGAGCTCGCCGGTGTCGCCGACCTAGACGGATTGATCGACCAAATCGGCGTCTTTGCAAACGCTCGCAAAGTCAGCCGCAAGATGGTCGCCTACAACCTCTTACGGGAGCGCCTCATCGATGCGGCCATGTACCGGCAGCTCGCCGCCCGGTTCGATGAGGACCGTCTCGAGTTTCCGCGAAAGCCAGCGAAAGGCGCGCCTGACTATTATGTCGTAAGGCGCCACCGGGTTGGACAGGGTCTCCTCGCGCTTGTCGATCGGATGGTCGCGGGTGGCGCCTTGACGACGACCAAGGCGGGCAAGGTGCTCGGCGTAAAACCCACGGCGATCGGTCGCATGACCGAACAGATGGCATAGCGGGGGTCGCTTGCTCTACCTGCTCGATGCCGACACGCTCATAACAGGAGATCGCAGAGCCTATCCGCTCCGGCGTTTTCCCGTGTTTTGGGAGTGGTTGCGACACCAAGGCACCCTCGGCAACGTCAAAATTCCATTGGAGCAATTCGAGGAGGTCACCTCCGGTCGGGGCGACATCGTGGACTGGCTCTGCACCGAAGAATGCCGCGCGGCGCTGATCCTGGCCGAGGATCTCGACCCCGCGCTGGTCGCCGATACAACCCTGCAAGGCTATGGTCCCCTCGACGAGAACGGCGTCGAGCTAGTCGGGCGCGATCCCTTTCTGGTGGCCTACGGACGCGTCGAGCCGGGCGAACGCACGGTCGTAAGCTTCGAGGTATCGAAACCCGGCAAGCAGGGTGCCAACCGGAAGGTGCCTGATGTCTGTCGTGACTTCGGGGTCCCGTGCTGCTCTCTTTTCGACATGATCGAGGCTCTCGACTTCACGACCGCCTGGCAACAGCCGTAAGGCGCGATTGCGCTCGGCGTCGCATCGCGCGACCAGCCAAGAAGAGGTGCAGCCTGTCCCGGCCGTCGTCGGTAATCCGGTCCCAGATGTGCTTGGTGGTCCAACCTGAAAACATCACGTAGAGCGCAATGTAGAACGTCAGCAGCACAGGGACCTGCCCCGGAAGTTTCGGCGCCTCACGCCCCACCACGGCACCCATGAATGCGACGAAGAGATAAAGTCCGATACTCATCAGGAAGATAACGAGGCTGCGTGTGCCGGAGCTGTAGCCCTTGATCGCGGCCTTCAGGATAATGCTTGCCGCGGTCCCCAGCACCATGATGCACACATATCCGGCCATAAATACCAGGACGGTCGCATATGGCAGGACGGCACTTGGTAGATGGCTCGATGCCGTCGGCGAGCGCAACCACAGATACAGCAGAGCCATGGGCGTCAGGAGCTGAACGATAATGGCCGATCCGGCTGCGCCCCACCCAAGCAGGAAGGTGCGGCGCGCGTATCGCCTGGCTCGCGCGATGCGCCGGCGGACTGGCCGACGCACCAGGACCATTTTTTCGCTACCCCAACCGCGCACAGCTACACCTGCAGCCCGCGCCCGGAAGCTAATCGCACGCGCGGCAGCGGAGATTGCGGCTCCGCGTGACTTCAAAGGAAGCCCTCACCTGCATGCTCTCGGAACCGCTCATGATCGCGGACATACTCCGCGACCATCTCGAGCGAAGCGTGCCGGCTATGCTCTTTCATCTTGAAGAGGTTTGCGTTCTGGCGTCCTGCTTCGGTCAGGAACCCGGCTCGGAGGCTATGACCTGAGAAGAGCTCCGGCGGATAGCCGGCAGCCACAGCCGCCGCCTTGACGACCAGTGCTACGCCCTGCGCGCTCATTGCCTTCCCGGTCAGTCGACCCTGCGGTGTCAGCTTGCGAAAGATTGGCCCGCTATCGATTCCAGCTTTAGCGAGCCATGCCCGATAATGCTGCACCGGCTCGAGACGCTGGCCGTCTGGGATCGCGACCGTGTGCCCTTGACCTTCCTGATCGGTTTTCGAGGAGGGAATGCGGATCAGCAGGCCTCGACCATCTTCGGATACCCGCCCGACCGTCACCGCGACCAATTCGGAGCGACGCATTGCACCGGCCATTCCGATGGCGAGCAGCGCCCTGTCACGATAGGCGCGGAGATCCTCGCCTGTGATACTGCGGAGCATGTCACGAAGGACGTCCCCATCAGCCGCGCGCTTCTTTCCGGGGAGCTCTCCCTTTTTGTCTTTACGAATGCCGCGCACGGCTTTCTCGAGACGGGCGGCGTCAGGCTGAGTAGTGGGGGGCTCCATGTCCGCTGCGCGATGGGCGAAGACGATTGCGGCCAAGCGACGGCCGACAGTGGCACGGCCCAACGGCACGGGATCTCTGCGCTCGAGGACAGTGCCGCGCTTCGTTCGCCGCGGCTCGGCCGGCACGAACCCGCGTTCGGCAAGCAGGGTCAAAAAGGCTGCAACGGTTGCGGGTGCCGCCGGAAGCGGCCGATATCCATTCTCCCCGCACCAGGCACAGAAAAGCCGCCAGTCGGATTTGTATGCGCGCAACGTCGCCTCGGCCGAGGCCCGCGCGACATAAGCGTCAACCCGCTCGCGATCGTCAGGCGAAAGGTCAGGAAGAAACGGCTCCAGGGAAGTTACCTGATTGAGCACCGCGACGGTGCCCGCCATGATCGCTTTGAGGCTTTCGCCGTCGTTTTGGCTCATTCCGATAGGCCTCCCATATCTGGGCGATCGGCACGGACACCGTCGATCCAATCGAGATTGTCGCCATTTCGGCTCCAATGACCTAGCACCCGATCTGCATCGGTGAGATCGGGGAAGTTACGCCGCTGCACATGCATGATCGAGACCGTGTTCCACCGCTGAAGATGCTTCTCGCGCATGGCAAATCTGCCATGCTCTTTAGCGTCTGCGTCATTGGCAAGGGTCTGCTGGTCGCCTGCGAAGTAGCCCCCAGCGCCAGCGGTGCCGTAGCCAAACACGAAGTCGTAGCAGTGATCGGCCTTGGAGAGCGTCGAATCCACCAAGCCGGATGCGACGTCGAAACACTCGTCCTGGCTATGTGTGCACGTCAGGCAGATCCCTTCGGCGATGACATCGCCCTTGCATTCGGTCTGACCGCACGGCGCGCGCTCGGTAACAGTCGTCTCTTCGCACACTAGGCAGTAGAGCTCGGTCGCCCCAGGCGATTTGGTCGTCAACTGAGCAAGGCGGGGCCAGTCGTCCTGCCAATCGCGGTTCGACGCGAAATAGCAGTGCGGGCACACATAGCCCCGCCGATCGTCATCATAGCCGAAGAAGCGCTTGGCCTCAGCGGGCTTCAGATGACGGATGGCGGTGGCGATCTGTCGCAGGACGTGGTTTCGGGCATTGTCGACGAAGCCGAGCGAGGCGAATTTGCTCTCGTCCTCCAATTCGATCAACCGTTGCGCCCACGGGACCTCCGAAAAGAGCGCTTCGATCGCTGTCAGCAGCGTCTTTACCACCTGCTCGGGCGTGAACGTGCCCGGCGCCGATGAATGCATGATCTTGTTGCGATCGCGCCTGACTTGTTCCCAGAACGTCTTGAACGGCTCGTCCAAGGGAGAGGCAACCACACTGTTATGGACGGGTATGAGGTCCGTGGCGTCGAGCGTGCGAAATTCACCGAACGAGACCGGCCCAGTGGCGGTGCCCTTCGGCCAATCCTTCGGCCCACCAATCAGGAGATAGGGCGATACCGCCGCGATCCGACCCTTGAGCGCCAGCTCCATGCCTTGCTGGATGAGGCTGTACGCGTTGGCGAGCGCGGGCTGCGAGCGCTGCCAAAATTCCTCAACCGCTTCCTCGGGCGTTTCGTCGGCCAGCTTGTAGTACGTTGCACCATCGTAATCATGCACCGAGTCCATCGCGATCTGCCACGCCAGGTGAACCTGCTTGAGGCCGGCGGCATGAAATTCGCCGGCGGTTGGGATGTCGATGATCATGGTCAGGATCGTATCGAAGCTGTAGGTTTTCCTGAAATGGTGGACGGCATCTGCCCGGCGGCACGCTTCCGAAATAGCGGATTGCACCTAAATTGGTGGACGTCAGAGTCTTCGCCTTACGCTCGACCTGCCATCGGCATCAGTCGGCGCTCATGGGATCAGATGTAGTGCCGGAACGGCAGCGGCGGTGCGGTAACGGTATGAGGCGACGCCATCAGGATCTCACCCACCCGGTCGGCGAACTTGAGCGTCACGGGCAGGGCGCTCGCAAAATCGCAGGCGTTATAGTTTACCTTGGTGAGCGCAAGGATGTCGCCGAGCACCTCTACAATGTCCCCTTCGCCATGCGTCACGTCGACGGTGAGCGGCTTGGGTGTCTCGAACCCTTGATACCCTGCCAGCCGCGGCACGAACCCCCGCGCCCAAAGGTAACCTGACCAGTCACCCACGGTAAGGGCTGTGCCGCGCAGGACCGGTGTCGACGCAGAGGGGCGGAACAGCCGAACATCATCGAGCTGCTTGATCCTGACTCCTACCAGCTGTGTTTCAGTGGGCACTGCGCTGCAAAAGCCGTCCCACTCATCGTGGGAAAAGCGGTGACGGCCATGGATGAACAGCTGGTTCGGTGGCTTGCCGTGCTTGAGCTTATAGCCCTCGACCACCGAGGTCATCAAATTCGCCGCCGCGCTCCTCGACAGGTGATATTCCTTGCGCTCGTCGGAGTACCAGGGCCCAAGGGCGCCGCGAAATACGAGACCGTCGCCTGAGTTGAGGAACATCTGCGCGGCGCAACAGGCTTCGCCCGTTGCCGCAGGCGTGTCGTCGTTCTTAAACACCAGTCCGACGTAGCAAAGGCCAGGGCGGACATGGGTCAGCGCCCACGGCTTGGCGTCCATCTTGAAGTAGAGCGTGGTGCAGAAGTTCCAGGCAACCGTGGCCTCGTCCTGGAGGCCGCGCCGGCGGTCGTTGGTGATGTTGAGGTTGCGGTCGACCAGCGTGCTTTCGAGGATCAGCTGGAGGACGACGCCGTCCTGCAGCAACTCGGCTTTCAACTGGTGGTGGAAATTGCTCGAGAACAGGTAGGTTTCGGCATCCCGCACCGTGTCTGGGAACAGGTCGCCGCCCATCTGGAAGAAGCGTTTGGCGTCCTTGAAGCTCGTGATGTCAGAGGGAGTGCGCTCGTCTCTGGGCGGTGGTGCTACCTGGGGACGTCCGTAGCGATAGACGACGTCCGGAACGACAACGAGCCAGACGTCGGGACGGCGCTCCTCGGCGCGGATGTGCGCGCGGATCGCGTCGGCGAACAGCAGCACCGTGGATCGGACCGCGTCGGCGCGATTGTTCTTCTTGATGCAATGATCGATGTCGCCGCTCTTGAGCGCTAGCTCGACCATGCCGCGGGTTGGCAGCGCGATGCCGAAGCAGGCCTCGAAGCCTGGCCATGCGGGTGCCCATAGAACGGGCTTGCCCTTCGCATCGACCTTGCCGGGGATATGTAGGCTGATCCGCTCTAACCAGCGGCGGGATAGGCCGACGCCGCTCTCCGTCCCGATGACGCCCAAGCGCACCTGGGAGCGGCCATCGGGGCCTTCGAGCGGCCCGAAGAGGAAGAGCCCATCTTTTGGCGCTTCCATCTGCTGCCCGTGACCGAACTCAAGCAAAGGTTCGGCGATGCGATGCGTGAGAATGCTCATGCGTCGGCCTCCTCCGGCATCTCATCCCGGTCGAAAGCCGTTTCGAAGTCCTCTGACAGGGTTATCTGGCCGGATTCGTCCTCCTCGACTCGGCGGTCCTCTTCCGCGGCGAAGCTGACTGGGAAGTCGAAGCTCATCGGTAGGCTGGCAACCGCAAGGCGCTCACCGGACGCGGCAATGTCTAGGGTCGGATCACCTTCGGCAAGCCACCCCATCGCGGCGAGCAGCATGTCGCGCCATTTGTCGTTGAACCAAGACCGCGTGAGGCGCAACCGGATACGCTGCAGCTGTTCACCCGGGAGCGGGGTTCGGCCATCGGTCGTCACCGCGACATTGGCATGGACCCGGAAGAGAGCATCCGGCCAGAGCTTGGGTTGAGCGACAAGGCACAGATGCCAGCGCCGATCCTTGAACTTGCCGCTCAGGACCCGGTCGACCCGATGTCCATCGCTCAGCGTCAGCTTCACTCTTCCGTCGATGAGTCCGTCGGGGAAGAAGCGGCCGCGGGCGCCCGAGGCGAAATCGACAGGAAGTAGCCCGAGACGATGCATGGCCAAGTCCCAGTGCTGACGCATCAAATTGACGGCGATCCGCCGTGCATTGGAACGCTCAACGAAGTGGCGGCTATAGGTACCGTCGATCACGCCGTTGAATGGCAAGCTGGCGCGCGCCTTCAAAGGCGGAGCGCCGTTGTCGAGACGCTCGATAGCATCGGGTCCGCAGAAGGCGATCACCCCTCCATCGTGTAGTACATGGGGAACACGTGTGAACTGGCTCCAGGCTTCCAGCTGCGCAGTCGTTCCCTTCGCCTCCAGGATCCAGACGTCAGGCCTCGCCCGGAGTTCGAACCAGTTGCTGTAGAGCGTCTCGGGACTTGAAGTGACCAGCTTTCGACCGTCCTCTTGGGCAGCGACGATCATCGCAAGCTGCTCGGCGTCCGGATGCTCGACCTTTGGCACACGTGAGGAGTCGAGCGTCTCGAACAGGGGCTGAAGGCAGGCAGCCCAGTTAGGGAACGCATTGTGTGCGTTCTGGCGGAGGATCTCCGTCGGGAAATCGCCGAAATCCACGTCGGCGATTCGGATCGGAATCATAAACTCCGCATCGCCGAGCTTGCGACGCATGACGTCGCCGAGGGCGAGTTCCTTCTTTACGCCTTGCTTGCCGATGTGCTCGGACACGACGACGATCTGCTTGATCGCCTCGTGCCGCAGCACGTGCTCGATCTTGTCCCAGAAATCGTCGCCACCCCGAAGCGCGCCAACGTCGAC
Source organism: Roseomonas aeriglobus (assembly GCA_016937575.1). Taxonomy (NCBI): domain Bacteria; kingdom Pseudomonadati; phylum Pseudomonadota; class Alphaproteobacteria; order Acetobacterales; family Roseomonadaceae; genus Muricoccus; species Muricoccus aeriglobus. Next base: position 28,792 of record JAFHKN010000005.1, read on the forward strand.
CCAGACCTTGTACCCGGCAGTGGTCAAGCGACCTGCGAGCCACCGCGCGAACCGGTTATCCTCGGGGTTGGCGTGCGTGATCAGAATGGTGTCGCGCACCAGTGTCGGAACGGTTGTCATGCGTGTCCCCGCCTGCAGCGTACCGTACCCAAAAGCACGAATATGGGCCTACTACGCCAGAGGGCGCACGTTGGTGATGGTAATGCCGACATCCGCGCTCGCCAGCGGGCCGTCCGTCGTGAACATCTGCGCTTGCAGATCGATCGCCAAAGCAAGGCATGCCCGGTCGCCAAGCGAAAGACCAAGTGCCTTCGTCGACGGCCGGAGGTCGCCTATGATGAGCGCCTGGGCAGGGGAGAGCGGCCGAACATCGAGGTGCAACCCGCCGAGCGCCTCACGCACCTCGTCCAGCGACAGGCCACGCTCCCGCAGCTTGGACACGACCTCGGCCAGGTTTGCCGTTCCGATGACACTGCGGGTCAGCACGTCGACTACCCGATCAGCCCCGGGCTCGTCGTTCAGAAGGCAGAGCAGGGCGGAGGCGTCGAGTACGACCTTGCTACTCACGCTCCGCCTCACGCCGGCGTTCGGCAATCAGCTCGTCAGCCAGGCCGACGCCTTCGGGCACATACTTGCGAAGGATCGCGCGAGCCCGCTCTAACGCTCTCGGTACGGACCGTACCCGCAACTCGCCATCGTCCACATCGACGAGAACGGTGTCACCTGTGGTGATCCCGAGCTCACGGCGCATTGCCGCCGGGATCACGAGCTTGCCACCATCCACGATCTTGACCCTCTGTGCTTCCATCTGCACTGACCTCGCTTGGCTGACCCAATCACCAGACCTTACCGGATGTCGGCGCTGACGGATAGCGCAAAGCAGGACCCTTCAACGGGTTTAGTGATTGGTGGCCGTTCATATCTGCGCGCGGTAGCTACTTAGGCCTGACTAGCTGAGCTAGGCTCGACAGGATCGGCGCTTGCTATTCCGAGCCGGATGCCGCAGCGGTGGCTCACAAGGGTATACCCAAGAACGCCGGGCAGGAGTGACGAGCAGATGGGAGGCAACGAGGTCAGGGCGGCGCGGGTGTACCTGCGTGTGAGCACGGACGAGCAGGACCTGACGCGGCAGGAGAGCATCGTGGCCGGCGCGCGGGCGGCCGGCCTCTACGTCGCGGCGGTGTACCGGGAGAAGGCGTCGGGCGCACGGCCAGACCGACCCGAGCTGTTGCGCATGGTCGCGGACCTCCAGCCGGGCGAGGTGGTGGTGGCCGAGAAGATCGACCGGATCAGCCGCCTGCCGCTGCCGGAGGCGGAGCTGCTGGTGGAGACGATCCGGGGCAGGGGGGCGCGCCTCGCAGTGCCGGGGATCGTGGACCTGTCCGACTTGTTGGCCGACAGCGCGGGCGTAGCGCGCATCGTGCTGGAGGCGGTGCAGGACATGCTGCTGCGGGTGGCGCTGCAAACGGCGCGCGACGACTACGAGACGCGCCGTGAGCGGCAACGCGAGGGCATTGAGGTCGCGAAGAGGGCGGGGCGTTACACCGGCCGCAAGCCGGATCTCGCCCACCACCGGCGCATCGTAGGTCTGAGGGAGGCGGGCATGAGTATCGCGAAAACTGCGGAGCTCGCCGGATGCAGCATCGCTCACGTCAAGCGCGTGACAGCACTTCATCGCTCGAAGCCGACTCCGCCTCAGCAGGGCGACTGAGTTTCATGCATGTCTCACCGCCGATCGTAATGTTCTAAACAGCATCGCGGATCGGGCATGGTGACGTCCTCCCTGTTTTTTCATCCATGTTGAGTGAGAGTTTTCCGGCTCTTTGAAGCCTACGGGCAAGGAGCTGGGACATGAAGAAGTCGAGGTACACGGAATAGCAGATCGCGTTTGCGCTGAAGCAGGCGGAGACGGGCACGCCTGTGGCAGAGGTCATCCGCGGATGGGCTTGTCGGAGCAGACGTTCTATTGCTGGAAGAAGGTGTATGGTGGGCTGGGCGTCGGCGAGCTGCGGCGGGTGAAACAGCTCGAGGACGAGAATCGCAAGCGCAAGCAGCTCGTCGCGGACCTGAGCCTGGACAAGCATATCCTGCAGGATGTCCTGGCAAAAAAGCGCTGACGCCTGGGCGGCGGCGCGAGATCGTCGCGCACGTCCAGGCATCCCACGGCGTCAGCGAGCGGCGCAGCTGCCTCGCGCTCGGCGTCGACCGCTCGTCGGTGCGATACGTGTCACAAGCCGGACGAGGCGCCGCTGCGGCTGCGCATCCATGATCTGGCGGCAGCACGGGTGCGCTCTGGCTATTTCCGGATCTACATCCTGTTGCGCCGGGAGGGCTGGCTGGTGAACCACAAGCGGGTCTACCGGCTGTATCGGGAGGATGGATTGAGCCTTCGGCTCAAGCGCCCTTGGCGCAACGTCAGCGCGGCGAACCGCGAACGCCTGCCTACGGCCTCGGCGCCCAACGAGATGTGGTCGATGAACTTTGTCTCGGATGTGCGGTTCGACGGGCGGCGCTTGCGGGCGCTGACGGTGGTCGACGCGTTCACCCGCGAGGCGCTGGCGATCGACGTCGATCAGGGCATCACGGGCGAGCAGGTGGTCGCGGCGGTGACGCGCATCGCGTCCGTGCGTGGTACGCCGAAGACCATTCGGGTCGACAACGTCCTATGTCGGGAAGCAGCGGCGGGTTTTGGCCAGCAGATATCCATGCGCCGACAACCGTCGGCGCGGCATGCAATCTGAGCCAGATGGCTCCCACCGTCAACGGGATCGCTCCCTGCCATAGCAAACACAGGATCCAGCAGCGCCGAGGCGGCCGTGGTCCTCACCATCCTTAAAACGAGATACGCACCCAGGTGGAAGGCCCGAACATTATCTACAGGGTCGCTCGACGAGCGCCCTCACGGCACTTGCAGAGAGGGGTCCTTCCACCTGGCATCCGACCGTTCGAGGAACGGCCGGTACTCTGTCCCCGTCTTGATGACGGCGTGAGCCACGCGCGCCATCTTGGCGGTGAGCGCCGTCATCGCCTTGCGGCGACGGTCGGCATCGTCCGCGTGCCCGGCGACATATCGTCCGAGCTTGTCGCGGAAGCTGTTGTCGCGCTGACGCGCGGCGACCTGGGCAGCCATCCAGAAGGTCCGGCGCAGGCGCGCATTGCCGTACTTGGACAGCTTCGTGCGGCCACGGAACGTGCCTGACTGACACGTTGCGAGATCGAGACCGCAGAACTTCAGGAACTGACGATGATGGTTGAAGCGCCGCAGATCACCGGCCTCGGCCAGGATGGTCAGCGCGTTGATCGGACCGATGCCCGGAATGTTGCGCAGCAGCTGGTAGTCGACGTCATCGGCGAGCCGCGCATGGGCCAGCCGCTCGATCTCGTCTCGCTGGTGGATGAGGCTGCGGCCCTGCGCGATGACCATGCGGAACATGGTGATGGCGGCTGAGTTCTCCGGCACCGGCAGTGCCGTCGAGGCGGACGCCGTCTCGTAGATGTCGTTGATGAGGCGTGCCTTGGAGACCTTGCGGCCGATGAGCGGCCATGCCGCGGCCGAGAACGCCTCGCGGTCCAGCGCCGTGATGGTGGCCGGCGTCGGAAACCGCTCGATGAGCGCCAGGAACCAGTCGGACCGGCTGTTGCCTGCGAAGCGGGCGATCTCGGGGAAGTACAGCGGCAGGTAGTGGGTCAGGATCCGATGCCAGGTCTGCGTCTTCATCCTTGAGATCGTCTCGTGAGTCTTCGAGAGCTCCTGCAGGTCGTTGATTCCGGCCACCAGCGGGTCGACGTAGCGCTGCGTCGCACCGATCCGCAGCATGTGCAGGATGACCTGCGCGTCCTTGGAGTCGTTCTTGTCCCAGCCGTTGTGCAGCGCCTCGCGCGTTCTGGCGAGCGCGACCGACGAGATGAGGCGCAGCTCGAACCCTGCCGTCAGCAGCCGGTGCGCCAGCGTACGATGGTAATTACCCGTCGCCTCGAACCCGACGATGATAGGGCGCCCGATAGCAGCGAGTTGCTCGGCAAAGCCGTCATAGTCCTGCCTGGTCGCCATGACGGTCATCCGCCGGCGCCGGCCGCCTTCCGGTCGCTCGATGAGAACCTCCTGTCGGCTCTTGGACATGTCGATGGCTACCAGCACGGCGCCGGCAGGCGTAGAGGTGAGCTTGGTCATGGTCGGTCGGCCTCCAAAGTGTTGTCTCGACAACCTCACTTTAGATACCTGCTGACCGGCCATGGCTTGCCCTGATGAAGTCTGCGGCCGCTACGCGGCCTTGTCTTCATCAGGGCCATAGCGGCTCCCGAACCAGCGCTTCCCAATGTGCTATGGCAGCGAGTTCATCGCTACCGCCGTCCAGGCCTGGCTCGGGCAGATCGGCGTGAAGACGCTCTACATCGCACCGGGCTCACCATGGGAGAACGGCTACAACGAAAGCTTCAACGGCTCCCTGCGAGACGAGCTCCTAAATGGCGAAATCTTCTACAGCCTCGCCGAGGCCAAGGTCCTGATCGAGGCTTGGCGGCGCCACTACAACACCGTCCGGCCGCACAGCAGCCTCGGCTACCGACCACCGGCTCCGGAAGCGGCGACACCGCCATTGCCGGTCTCCGGCTCCGCTTCGCTCCACCTCCGACCGGCAATGGCGGCGGAGACGACAATGCACTAACTAACAATCCGGACCACCCGATGGGGGCTGCTCAAAATGGCGGAGACAGTTGCGAGCGAAGGGCGACGATGATGCCCGTCTCCGAGAGGTCGCGGTCATGTTCCACCTGCGTGACGCGCTACGCTCGGGCGACATCTGGCTCGACCGCTCGCATCGGTATGGTGACCTGCGCAACGTCCTGGTGTCGATGGAAGTCGCGCATGCTGCGAAGCTGGCCGTACCGTCTGATCCGCATGTCTGGCTCGCCGATCGCAAAGCCCGTCTTGCCGATGGCCTTGCCCGGCTCGGTCGCGCCGCGCGTAACGGCACGATCCCGAAAGGCAGTATCGAGGACGGCACACTGCGCATCGATCGCCTCACCGCTGACGCGCCGGATGGGATCGATGACTTGGTGCTCGATCTCTACCGCCGTCTGCCGTCCGTCCGTATTACCGACCTGCTGCTCGAAGTAGATGCCGCGCTCGGCTTCACCGAGGCCTTCACGCACCTGCGCACCGGCGTTCCGTGCGACGACCGGACCGGCCTGCTCAATGTCCTGCTCGCAGAGGGTTTGAACCTGGGCCTGCGCAAGATGGCCGAGGCTTCCAACACCCATGATTACTGGCAACTCTCTCGGCTCGCGCGCTGGCACGTCGAACGCGAGGCGATCGATCAGGCGCTGACCCATGTGGTCGCCGCACAAGGCGATCTGCCGATGGCGCAGGTCTGGGGTATGGGCACTACCGCATCCGCCGATGGTCAATTCTACCCCGCCGCGCGACAGGGCGAGGCGATGAACACGGTCAACGCTCGCTATGGCAACGATCCCGGCATCAAGGCCTATACCCACGTCAACGACCGCTTCGCGCCGTTTGCATCGCGGACCATCCCTGCGACCGTCAGCGAAGCCCCATACTTGCTCGACGGGCTGACGATGAATGAGGCCGGGCGACGGATCGAGGAGCAATACGCCGACACTGGCGGGTTCACCGACCATCTGTTCGGGATCAGCGCCACGCTCGGCTACCGCCTGGTGCTGCGCATCCGCGACCTTCCGTCCAAACGGCTCTACGTGTTCGATCCCGCCGCTACGCCGAGCGAGTTACGTCCGCTGGTGGGCGGGAAGGCGCGCGAAGCGCTGATCGTCTCCAATTGGCCCGATCTATTTCGCTGCGCAGCCACCATGAGCGCAGGGCAGGTCCCGTCAAGCCGCATCCTGCGCAAGCTCGCCGCCTATCCGCGCCAGAACGATCTGGCGGCCGCACTGCGCGAGGTCGGCCGGATCGAACGGACGCTATTCATCATCGAATGGATCCTTGATGCCGGCATGCAACGCCGCGCGCAGGTCGGCCTCAACAAGGGCGAAGCGCACCACGCGCTGAAGAACGCCTTACGGATCGGTCGCCAGGGCGAGATCCGCGACCGTACGACAGAGGGGCAGCATTACCGCATCGCCGGCCTCAACCTGCTCACCGCCGTCATCGTCTACTGGAACACCCTGCATCTCGGCCATGCCGTCGAAGCCCGGCGACGCGAAGGGCTCGATACGCCCGACCACCTGCTGGCCCATATCTCACCGCTCGGGTGGGCGCACATCCTCCTCACCGGCGAATACCTCTGGCCGAAGGGTGCCGAGGCTTAGGGTGTCATTTCGCCCTCAGCCGGATTCGACCCCTAGGAGTGCGAGCGCCTACAGCTAGCGGCAGCACCGACCAGCGATGCGCAATGCCGGAGCGCGCCGACATGCGATCGAACAGTCGCGCCTCCCGCTCAGGCAGTCGCTGGCGCGCCCAGTCGACAAAGGCGGCGTGAATATCCTGATCGGGCACGGCGGTCCCGATCGCCTGGATGGTCGCATGCACGAAAACCGGGTCCTCTTCGCGCCCTCAAGCGGGTTCCGTCACGCTGGATCATGGCCCCATTCCCGAGGTCAATTGGCCGGCAATGACGATGGCCTTCACGGCCGATCCCGGACTGCTGGCGGGCCTGAAGCCGGGAGATAAGGTCAGCTTCGAGCTCGCGGTTGGCGATGGCGGCGCCACCGTGACCGCGATCCGGAAACAATGACCCCTGATGGGCCGGCATTCGCGCCGGCCCATACGACCAGCGTCGATCGACGATCAGGCGACCGCGACCGCTGACGCTCGTTCCGTCAGCCAGCGGCGACAGGCGAGCACGAGCCCCAGCGAGAAGGCGGACACCATCGCTGTCGCCAGCGGCAACAGTCGCAAGGCCTCGGTCGGGAAGACAAAGGGCAGGAACGGAAAGGCATAGACCGCCGGCACGCGCATGCCGAACAGGCGCAGGAGCGCGGTCATCAGTAGAAGGTCGAGCAGCGCGATCACCAGCCAGGACTCGAACAGGGCGATGAGCGCGATGCCGATGGATGCGGCCAGTGTCAGCACCGCGATCTGCCTGAGCGCCATCCGGGGCGCGTACATCTTCATATGAAGCGACTCGTAGACGACCACCGCAACCGGAGGAATCACCCCGAGATGCGGATATCCGGCAGCGGCGGCGAGCCCGATCGATGCGAGCGTGGTCACCAGATAGGCAAGCATTGCCCGATACGCGAGGGGCGCGCGGCGATCGGCGGGGGAGCGCACCCTGAACAGGAATATGCCCGCCATCAGGATAAATGTGGTGACACCGATCGAGACCAGAAAGGACGGATGGGTGGCATTCGTGACGATCGGCAGAAAGCCCGTGGCGAGCGCGGGCGCCAGACTGTAGCGCAGGAACGCGAAGAAGCCGAGCATGGCAACAAGGACGAGGACGAGCTTGGCCGCGAAGGGCAGCGCGAGAAGGTTGATGCCGAACCCCATAACTGCCGTGAGCGATGGCCAGATGAAGATCTTTTCGGGCTGCCGCATCCATGATTGCTCGCGCCAGGCCCACAACGCCACCGCCATCGCGGCGATCTCGGGCAATATGATCTCGCGATCGCCAAGTGCCGCCGCTGCGCCAACCATGGCCATGATCAAGGCAAAGGCAGCGCCATAGGGCAAGAGCTCTTCAACTCGATTCCGTATTTCGCTGCGCATATTGGCTCTCGTCAGGCGGCATTGCCCGGATTTTCAGTCTGTCGTCTGGGTCGTGATAGAGCGAGATAGGATGGAAAGGGCAAAGGAACCGGGATGGCGCAGCGGCCATCCCGGTTCCCGCGCGTCAATGCCTGCCGAAGAGCTTCTGTCCCGACGACCCGAAGGCCATCACGTCGAAGCGCTGGGGCTTGCGTCCTGGAACTTCCATGCCTGGCGAGCCGAGCGGCATGCCACCGACCGCGATCCCGCTCATGCCCTTGGGGCGCTGGGCAAGGAAGCGCTTGATGTCGCTAGCCGGGACATGCCCCTCGACCACGACGCCATCAATGACCGCAGTGTGGCACGACCCAAGCGCATCGGGAACGCCGAGCCGCTTGACGAGCGCGGCGCGCGTTGGATTGTCGATGATAATGTGCTTGCGCCCGAGCTGTTGCGCCACCTGTTTTGCCCAGATCCCGCAACAGCCGCAGCCCGGATCGCGATACACGGTCATCTGGCTCGCGGCGTACGCAGCGGACGGCGTCATGATCGTGGCAGTCAGTGCTGCCAGGGCAAGACGGAATATAGTCGATCTCATATAAGGAGTCCTTTTGCGTTGAATCAGAACCAGCTTCTGAGGCCGACGAGAAAGCTCCAGCCTCCCGCCTTCTCGCCTGCGGCGCGCGCGAAATCGGCGGTGGTGCCGAAGCGCCGTTCATATTGAACGCCCGCATAGGGCGCGAATTCGGGGATGAACTGGTAACGCAGCCTGAGCCCCGCTTCGGCCGAGCTCAGCCCCGAACCGATACCGAGCTCGGGAATGTCCTGCGCGGACAGCTCGAACTCGATCGCCGGTTGCAGGATCAGTTTCTGCGTGATCCGCTGATCATATTCGGCCTCGAAGCGCGCGGTGACCTCGCCCTTGTCCGAAAGGAAGAGCGACCCGTCGACCTCGAACCAATAGGGTGCCAGGCCCTGGATGCCGAGCACCAGGTTCGTCCGTTCGGGGCCTGCGCGGAAATCATGCCGGATACCCGCTTGCAGATTGAACCAGGGATCGAGCGCGTGGCTATAGAGCGCCTGGACCTCGACGTCTTCCGGACCACCTTCGCCCAGAGTGCCTTCGCCTTCGGACTTGAGCCAGATCCGGTTGATGTCGCCGCCAGACCAGAATTGCGCATCCCAGCCATAGCCGTTGGCCCCGTTGCGCATCGATGTCTCGAGCCGGTCGAGCAGGAATTGCGCGCTGGTCAGCCCGCCATTTTCCTTGAGAAGCATCTGTCGCGACCGGGCCATTTCCTCCGCGCCGAAATAGGCGTCGGCGGCATGCGCCGGGCCGCTGCGTGCGGCATCGGAAGGACCCGTGACCGGTGGGTCGGAACCCTCGTTCATGACATGGCCGGCATGGAGGGCCGTAGCTTGCTGATCGGCCGGCGCGCGATGCGCCGCATGCGGGTCTGCGGGCTTTGCTGCATCGAGCCGGGCAGGCGGGGCATGCCCCGCATGCGGGTCGGCCGCGTCGGCCTGTACCGGCATTGCGTGTCCCGCATGAGGATCCTGCTGCTGCTGCTGCTGCGCGTAGAGCGCCGGAGCCGGGAGCGTCGTCAGGATGATGGCTGCAAGATAGGTCTTCATGCAGCCTCTCCCTCGTGCGGACGAACGGTGACGACGCGGAACATCCCGGCATGCATGTGGAGCAGCAGATGGCAGTGGAACGCCCAGTCGCCGGGGGCGTCGGCGGTCAGGTCGAAGCTCGCCTTGCCGCCGGGGAGCACGTTGATCGTGTGTTTGAGGGGCTGACGCCCCTTCTGGCCGTTCACGACTTCGAAGAAGTGACCGTGCAGATGGATTGGGTGCGTCATCATCGTATGATTGACGAGGACGACACGCGCGCGCTCGTTGCGTTCGAAGCGGATCGGCTCGACGCCATCGCTGAATTTCTTGCCGTCGAACGACCACATGAAGCGTTCCATATTGCCCGTCAGATGCACCTCGATGGTGCGCGCGGGCGGACGCGGATCGGGATTGGGTTCGAGCGCGACGAGATCGCGATAGGTGAGAACCTTATGGCCGACATTGTCGAGCCCGACCCCGGGGTCCCCGGTCCGGTCGACAGGCGAGAACGCGATCGCATCCATGCCGACGCCGACCGATACGCTTTCAGGAACCTTCGATTTGTCGCGCATGCTCATCGCGCCATGGTCCATCGCGCCCGCGGCGGCGCCCGCCACGCTACCGTGCGCGCCATGATCCATGCCGCCCATGCCCATATCCTTCATCGTGAGCGTCGGCCGTTCGCGTAAGGGCGGGACCATAGCCGCCATGCCCGGACGCGGCGCCAGCGTCGCGCGGCCCATGCCCGAGCGGTCGAGGGATTCAGCGACGATCGTGTAAGCGCGATCGTCATTGGGCTGCACGACCACGTCATAGGTCTCGGCGGTACCGATCTGGAACTCGTCGACGGTCACCGGCCGCACATTCTGTCCGTCGGACTGGACGACCGACAGACTCAGGCCCGGGATGCGGACATTGAAGATCGACATGGATGAGGCGTTGATGACGCGCAGCCGGACGCGCTCGCCGGGACGGAACAGGCCGGTCCAGTTCTCCTGCGGCCCATGGCCATTGATCAGATAGGTGTAAGTCGTGGCTGACACGTCGGCGATATCTGCGGGGTCCATCCGCATCTTGCCCCATTTAGCCCGTTCGGACGGGCTGAGCTTTTCCTCGGGACCGCCCGCGATCATGCCCGCGAGCGTCTGCTTCTGGCGGTTGAAATAGCCGCCTTCCTGCTTCAGCCGTGTAAAGAGCCGGTGCGGATCGAGAAAACTCCAGTCGGAGAGCACGATGACATGCTCGCGGTCGTAACCGACAGGATCGGCGCCCGCGGGATCGATGACAATCGGCCCGTAATGGCCGAGCTGCTCCTGGAGCCCGGAATGGCTATGGTACCAATAGGTGCCATTCTGCTTGACCGGGAACTGATAGGTGAAGAGCGAATGCGGCTTGATACCGGGAAAGCTGACCCCGGGCACGCCGTCCATCTGGAAGGGCAGGATCAGCCCGTGCCAATGGATCGAACTGTCCTCGTCGAGGCTATTCTCGACATGAAGGCGGACATTCTGCCCCTCCTTCAGGCGAATGAGCGGCGCGGGTAGCACGCCGTTCAGCGTGATCGCATTGCCCGCGCGGCCGCCGACCATATAGCGGCTCCGCGCAATCTTGAGGTGAATGTCCTCGCCCGCCAGCGTCGGCAAGGTGGCGCGGATTCCGGGCGTGTTGCTCTGCGCCCAGGCGGGGAGAAGGCCGGCAAGCGAGAAACCCGCGGCGCCGAGGGCGCCGGCGCGCAACAGCGCCCGCCGCTCGATAGGGTGGTTCATGTCGTGTCTGTCCTTTGCGCACCAGCACGCTCCACCCGCTGTCGGGCGGTGAGACTGGCGCTCGATGATCAGGAAAGGCCGGGAGCGGTGTCGGTACCGCTCCCGGCGCAACGATTACTTGCCGGCGGGGGCGGCCGGTGCCTTGGCCTCGCCGGACATTTTCTTGTCGCAGCAGTCCATCTCGCCGCGAGGCTTCGTCTTGCCGTTGCCCATCATCCGGGCATGGCAGGGCATGGCGCCCTTCATGTCGGCCATGCCGGCATGCATCTGATGCGCGGGGCTGGCGGATTGTGCCGATGCCACGGCTGCGGGGTTGGCGGCCGCCATTGCGGCTGCTGTCAGAATCATCAACATCGTATTTCTCCGGGAAAATTGTGGGGTTCACATTTCCGGAGCTGGGCGGGGCGGGGGCGCGCGCGCCTCGGGATGGATGCCTGCAAGCGGGCGGGGTTCCCGCGATTCAGGGGCGTTTTTCGCGGCCACACGCGGAGGGCCGGGCTCGGCGGGGATTGCCTGGAGCGGTGCGCAGGCGCTGACGCATGTCATTGCGGTCATCGGCCGGTGCGTGTCGGGCGCGCTCGTGGCGTTCAGGCAATGGCCTTGTTCGATGCTTCCGAAAGTCAGGTGCGGCGTCGCCGCATTCGCGCCGCCTGTCCCCGCAAGCGGTGACAGGAACAGCGCGAACGCGGCAAGCAGCGACAAGAGCAGTCGGAGCGCCATGATCGTCAGGGGGCGACCCGCTTCGCGACATAGCCGGCAAGCGCGATGGCGCGGACAAATATATCGGCTTGGCCGGTGTCGGAGCTCGTCTTGATGCGGACCTGGTTCGTCGGGCGGTCGACACTCACATCCACCACTCCCGGGACTTCACGGACAGCGCGTTCGATATGCGCCGCGCAGGACCCGCACGTCATGCCCTTGACCGAGAACAGCAGCATATTGGCATCCAGGGTTTCCATGCCATTCTCCATGGTCGAGAGCGTCTCCTCGCTTTGAGTCGACCCTTCTATCGACCTTGACATCATGTTAAGGTCAAGCCCGGCTTTTCCAGTTCGCCCGCAGTCGCAGGGCACCAAGAATTCGTTCGGGTGATAGCAGGTGCAGTCGAAATGCCCGTTCCAGGCCGCGCCCTCCTGATCGCCATGGGTGGGGCTGACCGAACTGTCCATGTCCAGAACGATGTACTTCAGCCCGTTACGGTCATGGAACCGGTCGATCCATTGGCCATTCAGGTCGGCCAGCGCGGCACGGTTCTCGGGCTGTGCCAGTGTCTCGGTCTCGAACCGTCCCATCTGCGAGGCCGAGGCCGCTTGCGCATCGACAGCCCTTCCACCCACGACCTGGCGCATCACCGGATCGAGGGCCAGGCGGTCGGCGTCGTTCACATCCTCGTATCCGGCCAGTCGCCCGAACACCGATTGCCGGAACAACCCGTCAAGCCGGTGGACCGTGTTCTTGCCGCGCCGGGTGTCGCGCAATGCTTTTGCCGCCAGATCGGACAGCCCGAGCGCGTCATCCAGCTCGCGCATCACCAGCAGGCCGCCGTCGGAACTGAGCTGCGCACCTCGGAACTCCACATGCACCCGGCGGTCGAACTCGACCCGATCTGCCCGCTTCGAACCCGCACCCTCTGGGTGACCCATCAAACGCGCCCCTCACGGCCATCAACACCATGATTTATATCGGAAATATTGAGATCCTGACAGCAAAATCAGCGATTTACTTGGGGAATGTGGGTCGAGGCCGGCGTGCGTCCGGCGCAGGCGGCGAAGCAGCTTGGGCTTGGCCGATCCACTCTCTACCGCGAACTCGCTGCACTCAAAACCGAGGCACCCACCACGCCCGCACTCAACGCCGCAGAATGAGCCGTAACGTCGTGGCTGTCATCGTCTCTGACATATAGCTGACATCGATTTTGAAAACCGACACACGCGGGCGTAGCCGATCAGCATGGATCACAAACGAAGGGGCCTGTTGAAAAATACCGGACATGCCGGGGTGCTCCTTCGTTTCACTCCTACCGTGAGAAGCGCCGCTATGATGGGACCAGCCTGTCGCGGTGGGCGGGAAGGGGCGTCCCGTCGCACCATAGAAGCCTTGTTGCCCGCAAACCACCTGTTGCGTCGTATCGATCAATGTCTCGATACGGGCGAGCTGAGAGAAGCGCTGGCTGATCATTACAGCGCGCGAGGTCGGCCGTCGATCGACCCCGAACTCCTCATCCGCATGACCCTGATCGGCCGCATCTACGCGATCACGTCCGAGCGGCGTCTGTGCGAGGAGCTGCGCTACAATCTCGCCTATCGCTGGTTCTGCCGTCTCACGCCGGGGGACAAGGTTCCGCACCACTCGACCTTCAGCAAAAACCGGCACGGACGCTTTCGCGATGCCGGCGTCTTCCGGCAGCTGTTCGAGGCCACGGTTCGCCGCTGCATCGGGAAGGGCTTGGTCGGAGGCAAGGACGCCGCGATTGATGCCTCGTTCATCGAGGCTGATGCGTGCTGGCAGCGCAAGACCGTACCTGGCTATTTGCCCTACGTAGCGAACGCCGGTCGTCCTGTCCGGGAGTGGCTGGCCGATCAGGGTAGTATCAGCACAAAACCTGGCGGCTCGAAGGATTTCGAGGGTGTATCGCGAACCGATCCCGCCGCAGCCTGGTCGGCACGCCCGGGGCGCGCGCGGTTCGGCTATGCACTGAATGCGCTGGTCGACACGCCGAGCGGCGTCGCGCTCGACGTCGAAGCGACGCCGGCGCGCTTTGCCGAGGAGGTCGATGCCGGCCGTGTCATGCTCGGACGAGCCGCCGATCGCTTTGACTATCACCCCAAGCGGATTGCTGCAGACAAGGCCTATGGCAGCGCCGGCTTCCTCGGTTTCGTACGCGACCAAGGCGCGATCCCGCACATCCCGGTGATCGACCGCACGCAGCAGACGAAGGGCAAGCTGCCGCGAACGGCATTCAGCTATGATCGCGACACCGACAGCTTCACCTGTCCGATCGGCAAGACGCTCCGGCACTACACCTTCCACCTGCGCACTGGCGTACACCGCTATGCTGCCGATGCACGGGACTGCGAAGGCTGCGTGCTTCGGAAGACATGCACGAAGGCCCGTCGTCGCACACTGGTTCGTCTCGACAATGAGGACGCCCGGGATCTCGCTAGGGCCGAACTGGAAACCGGGCTCTTCAAGCGATCCATGCGATTGCGGCGCGGGGTCGAGCGGTTCTTCGCCGACGCCAAAGGCAAGCATGGCATGCGGCGACTTCACCTGCGTGGCATCCGCGGAGCGGAGGAGGAATTCCTGATTGGCGCGGCCGTGATGAACCTGATGATCCTGGCGCGACCACAGCGTCTGACCGACAAGCCCAGACGAGGCAGGTGCATTCCAGCAGCGTTGACCCCGGCGGCCATATCGGCCCGGTCGATCGAGCATGATGTGATCGTCTCGCCACCGCGACGATATGCCTGATCGCTGATGGGCTTTGCGCACGGTCACGCGGCGCGCAGTCGTTCTTTGCGGTACGGCACGCCATCGAGCAGCGCCTGGCCGGGCGCCTTGGGCGTGCCGTCACCATTCACGTACATATAGAGTGTCGTGGTCGTCATGCCGAGGCGGCGCGCGACATCGGCCGCGACTGCGTTGCGATCGGACATTGCAGCCATCGCCATCGCGAGGGTGGCCTTGTCCATCTTGCGAGGCCGACCGCCCATCCGTCCCCGTGCCCGTGCCGCGGCAAGTCCCGCCTGTGTCCGCTCGGCGATGAGCTCGCGCTCGAACTCGGCGAACGCTGCGAAGATGCCGAAGGCGAGGCGACCGTTGGCGGTCGTGGTGTCGATCTGCGCGCCGGCACCCGCCAGCACCTTCAGGCCGATGCCGCGTTCGCGCAGCGCCTCGGCCGTGACGACCAGATGGCGAAGATCGCGCCCAAGGCGATCGAGCTTCCAGAGGACCAGTGTGTTGCCGGGTTGCAGTGCCTTCAGGCACGCGGTTAGACCGGGGCGGGCGTCGTGCCGCCCCGACGCAAGGTCTTCGTAAATCCGCGAGGGATCGACGCCGGCAGAGAGCAACGCATCGCGCTGGGGTGCCAGCGTCTGTGACCCGTCAGCTTTGGACACCCTCATATATCCAATGAGCATTGTTACCCCGCCAGAAAAGACATCCGACAGCCTGCAATATGCCAGTGGTTTCCGCAACGGGTTTTCCGATTGGTGGAATGCGTTGACGAGGCAAAATCAGCAACCGCCAGAAAACCGGTCGTTTTTCTGGCGGTCTGGCTTTCCGTTTTGCCACGCTCGACAAGCAGTTCGGGAAACGGCACCCGCCTTGCCGTCTGTCGTGCAACTCGCGCATTGGTCGTGTTGGCCGCCCTTTCCAATCGGGATGGGACAAACTGAAAGTCAGGCGATCGTATCCACCACACCGCCGTCAACGCGTAGCGCCGCACCGGTGGTCGCGGACGCCTGCGGAGAGGCGATATAGACGCACAGGTTGGCGACTTCCCCGACCGTGGCAGCACGCCGAATAATGGAGGACGGTCGGTGCGCCCTGACGAAATCGGCGCCGGCCTCTTCCAACGATTTGCCCGATGCGACCGCGTCCGCCAGCATCTCGGTCACGCCCTCCGACAACGTTGGACCGGGAAGAATGGCGTTCACCGTCACGCCCGTGCCCGCCATGCGCTTGGCCAGCCCACGCGACAAGGCAAGGTCGGCCGTTTTGGTCACGCCGTAGTGGATCATGTCCGCCGGGATGTTTAGGCCGGATTCCGAGGACAGGAACAGCACCCGACCCCAGCCTTTGTCCCGCATCCCCGGGAGATAGGCCCGGGACAGGCGTACGCCCGACAACACGTTGACCCGGAAGAAGCGCTCCCATTCCTCATCGAGTGTCTCGAAAAAGTCCTGCGGGCCGAAGATGCCGGCATTGTTCACCAGGATGTCGACCGCTGGAAGCGCGGATACGATGGCATCGCATCCGGCTTCCGTTCCGACGTTTCCGGCCACACCGCGCACATCGGCATCCCCGAACTCACGCTTCAGCTTGGCAACAGCCTCCTGGGTCCGGCTCTCGTCGCGCCCGTTCAGGACGACGATCGCCCCGGCCGCCGTCAACCCCTTCGCAATCGCAAAGCCAATGCCGGCCGTCGAACCTGTCACGAGCGCCGTCTTGCCGGAAAGGTCGATGTTCATGCGTTATCTCCAGGGATGATCTTTATCGGTCGGGGTTGTCCGTAACGTCAGCCCTGCGCGGCGAGTTGCGCCCGCACGGCGTCGGCCAGCGGTGTCGTCGAACGCCCGATCAGCTTCGAGAGTTGGTGGCCGTCATCAAACAGCGCACCGTTCGAGGCATCGACGTCCCATGCGGCAAGCCCTTCGGCGAAGCCCTCGGGCAGGCCCACCTGCTTCAGGATCGCAGCGTAATCGGCCTGCGGCAGGTCGCGGTACGGGATGTCGCGACCCGTCTGGCGCGAGATCTCGGCGGCAAGGTCGGCGAGCGTCACCGCGTCGTCACCGGCCAGCTCATAGGTCTTGCCCTCATGGCCGTCGCTGGTCAGCACGATGGCTGCGGCTTGGGCATAATCGGCGCGGGTCGCGAGCGACAGGCGTCCCTCGCCAGCGCTGCCGACGAGCGCGCCATTCTCCAGGGCTGCGGGAATCGAGCCGGTGTAGTTCTCGGTGTACCAGCCATTGCGCAGGAGAGTCGTTGGGATACCGGAGGACGCCAGCAGCGCTTCGGTCGCGCGGTGTTCCTCACCCAGGCTGATCGGCGATCGGTCGGCGTGCAGCAGGCTGGTGTAGACGATACGCTTGATGCCCGCCGTCTTGGCGGCCTCGATGACGTTGCGGTGCTGTGCCTCGCGCTGCCCGACCTCGCTCGACGAGATCAAAAGCAACGTGTCGATCCCGGCCAGTGCCGGAGTGAGTGTCTCAGGCTGCGCGTAATCGAACGCGCGTGCCTCGACACCCAGGTCGCTGGCCTTTTCGGGCGAGCGCACCAGCGCCACGATCGGCTCGCCGGTCGACTTGCGCTTCAAGCTTTCGATGACGAGGCGGCCAAGCTGGCCAGTCGCGCCGGTGACGCCGATGGTCATGACAATTCTCCTTCAGTGACGCGGTGAGATCAGTTGAAACGGAAACCCGAGATGGCGGTCGACAGCACTTCCTCGGCATAGACCCGGGCGCCTTCGCCTTCGGCCGCGCCGGCCGCGACCATCAGGGGCAGCAGATGCTCCTCCTTGGCGGGCGGATGGGCGAACCGCGCCGATGGCGCATCGGCCCAATGCGCCAGACGCTCGGCTCGCTGCGCACCATCCAGTTCCATGCTCTCGGCCAGCCACTGGTCGAACGCCTGCGAGCCGGGCGTCGAGCGCGGGTCGCCATAGGCGCGCATGTTGTGGAAGCTCATGCCCGAACCCAGGATCAGCACACCTTCCTCACGCAGCGGCGCGAGGGCGCGGCCCGCAGCGACATGGAGGGCCGGGTCCAGCCCGCGCTCGACGGACATCTCGATCAGCGGAATGTCCGCATTCGGAAAGGCGACCTTGAGGGGCACGAACACGCCGTGATCCAGGCCCCGCTCCGGGTCGACAGAGGAAGGGATCCCCGCATCCTTGAGCAGGGCCGCGCCACGGGCGGCGAGCGCGGGCGAGCCTGGTACGTCGTAGCGCAGCTGATAGGTATGGGGCGGGAAGTTGTAATAGTCGTAGATCAGCTCGGGCCGTTCGGCGCCGGTCAAGGCAAAGCCGTCCGTCTCCCAATGTCCCGAGACGACGAGGATAGCCTTGGGCTTCTCGGCAAGCGAGTTCGGCAGGCTGCGCAGGAACGCTTCCATACCGCTCCACACGCCGCGCGGATCGTCCATGAAGAAGCAGGGGCCGCCGCCATGCGGGATGAAGTAGGTAGGCTGGACGCTCATGGTCATACACTCCGGTGCAGGCGCCACGGAAGCCGCCTGGATCATTGTTCGATCTGTTGACCGGGATATGTGCCCACTATCGCGCAATGATAATCTGCCACATAGAAGAGTCAGCTTCAACCACGGGTAGGAAATCATGGCGGATCGGTTGACGGGTATGGACGTGTTCGTGCGGGCGATCAGGCTCGGTGGCATCTCTGCTGCCGCACGCGATCTGCACATGTCGCCTGCGATGGCGGCCAAGCACCTGGATGCTCTTGAAGCGCGGCTTGGCACAACGCTGGTCCAGCGCTCGACGCGTCGGCTGTCGCTGACCGAGGCAGGGACCGACTATTTCGAAAAAGCCGAACGCATCCTGATGGAGATCGGTGAAGCCGAGGCGGAGGCATCGTCGCGGTCGATCACCGCGCAGGGGCTGCTGCGCGTCAGTGCGCCCGCCACCTTCGGCGTTCTGCACCTTGCCTCACTCATCCCTGCTTTCTCCGCACGTCATCCCGAGGTGACGATCGAACTGAGCTTCAACGATCGTTACGTCGACCTGCTGGAAGAACGTTGGGATGTCGCCGTACGGATCGGGCGCCTCGCCAACAGTGCGCTTGTTGCCCGCAAGCTCGTGGCGATGCGCGTCGTGTTGTGTGCCGCCCCCTCTTATTTGGCGAGGCGGGGAACGCCAACCCGCCTGGCCGATCTCGGCGATCACGATTGTCTGGGCCACACCAACGCGTCGCTTGCAGGAACGACATCGTGGGCGTTCGGCAAAGACGGGACGATCAAGGTGCCGATCTCAGGATCGATGTGTTCCGACAATGGCGAGGCCTTGGTTCGCGCTGCCATCGCGGGCCAAGGGCTGGTCTATGGGCCACGCTTTATTGCGGCAGAGGCGCTTCGCGCCGGCCAATTGAGCGAGCTTGAGCTGGACGAGCCGCCTATGATGCTGGGAGCGGCATATGCCATCACACACCCGACGCGGCGCCCCGCCGCCAAGACGCGGGCGTGGATTGACTTCTTAGCCGAAGCACTCCCCGCTCTTGGCACCGATTGGTGAGAGGCCGAGCTAGCAGACGTCCCGAGTTTTCACCCGAGCACCGCGTCTGCTATCTCAAAACATCACGGTCTTTTATGATTGTAGATATCAGTGACCCAGCGAAAGCGACGCCCACAACCGCACATGGCTGGCATCGATAACGCCGAGGCTTGGTCCCTTTCAGTTGGTGCAGCGGGGGCTGCGGGCACGGCGGACGTTGCGGGTGAGCGTGAACCGCATCACTGCCAACCCTCGATGACGATCTTGCCGCGTGCGGAAGTGCTCTCAAGCGCCTGGTGCGCACGCTTGAGGTTCGCGGCGTTGATGGGGGAGAACCGTTCGGTGAGGGTGGTGCGCACCTCGCCGGCGTCCACGAGGCTGGCGATGGCCGACAGGATCTGACCCTGCGTTTCCATATCAGCGGTCTCGAACATGGACCGGGTGAACATAAACTCCCAGTGGGTCGACACCGACTTGCGTTTGAACGGTACGACATCGAGCGTCTTGGGGTCGTCGATGAGCGCAAAACGTCCCTGCGGGGCGATCAGCTCGGCGATCTGCTCGATATGCTCGTCGGTGTGCGTGGTCGAGAAGACGAAAGCCGGCGCGCCGATGCCCAAATTCGCCACTTGCCGAGCCAGCGGCTGGCGATGATCGATGACATGGTGCGCACCGAGCTCACCCACCCAGGCCTGCGTTTCAGGGCGCGAGGCCGTCGCAATGACGATCAGCTCGGGTACTTGGCGAGCAAGCTGAATTGCCATCGAGCCTACCCCGCCAGCACCCCCGACAATCAACAGCGCATGTGCTGCACCGGCTACAGGAGTACGCACGGACAATCGCTCGAAGAGGGCCTCCCACGCGGTGATCGCCGTCAGCGGCAACGCCGCTGCCTCTGCCCAATCGAGGCTGGCCGGCTTCTTCCCGACAATGCGCTCATCGACCAGGTGCAACTCGGCGTTAGTCCCATCGCGGCCGATGCTGCCCGCGTAGAACACCTCGTCCCCGGCTTTGAAGTCGTTCACGTCCGGGCCGACGGAACGAACGACACCAGCGGCATCCCAACCCAGCACACGCCAGTCGCCGCGGATCGGACCCGAGCCGCTGCGGACCTTCGTATCAACCGGGTTTACCGAGACGGCCTTCACCTCGACGAGGAGATCGCGCCCAGTGACTACGGGATCGGGAAGCTCGATGTCGACGAGCGATTCCGCACGATCGATCGTGCCGTGCTGCTGATAAGCTACTGCGCGCATGATAAGTCCTGTCGTTTCAGAGGCTATATAGCGATACTTGGTGAGTCGGGGGATATGCACAACCGCCGTTGCCGGTCCGACAGCGTCCCTCAGGCTGGCGACGGCGTGGCTGCCGCTGCCGTCTTTCCCTTGAGATCGGTGATGACCTCGCCGATCAGCGTCCGCAGCCAGCGGTGTGCGGGATCGTGCCGGTAGCGGACGTGCCAGGCCATCTCGACGGGGAAGCTGCCGAGGTCGACCGGGGCCGGCAGGATCTTCAGCCGGGGGTCGTGCATCAGCCGCCTGCAGATGAGCGAGGGCAAGGTGGCGCAATAGTCGGTCACCGCCACCATCTCCGCGACCGCGAAGAAGTTGGTCACGGAGATCGCGACGTCGCGCTTTAGCTGCTGCTGCGCCAGCGCCTGGAAGAGCCCGGCGCGCATCCGTCCGGGCGGCACGATGTTGACGTGCTTCATCGTCTCGAACTGCTCGCGGGTCATGGCATCGCCGACGTCCGGATGGTCGGCGCGGACGGCGCAGGCGAGCCCCTCGTCCATCAGGTGCTGGACGACGAGGTTGTCGGGCGGGTCAACGATGCGGCCCAGCACGAGCGCCGTCGTGCCCGACACGACGCCCGTCTCAACGAGATCGTTGCCGTAGGGGGTCAGGCGGAGCTTAATGCCGGGTGCGACTTTCTGCAGTCGCGCCACGACCGCGGGGACGAGGACGAATTCGACATAGCCGTTCGGCGCGATGGTGAAGAGGCGTTCGGCCTGTGCGGGGTCGAAGGCCTGCTGACCGAGGACCGCGTCGTCGAGCTGTGCGAGCGCTTCGGCGATCAGCGGCGCGAGTTCTAGCGCGATTGGGGTCGGCTGGATGCCGTAGCGCTCGCGGACGAACAGCTGGTCCTGAAGCATTAGTCGTAGACGCGATAGGGCGTTAGACAGGGCGGGCTGTGTCATGCCCATGCGCTCGGCGGCCCGCGTGACGCTGCGCTCCTCCATCAACGCGACAAAGATCGGCAGCAGGTTCAGATCATAGCGCACGCAGTTATACTGTCATACTTATATCTGAAATCAAGAAGATAAACTTCTAGAATATGTCAACAAGGCCCATTTCTCATCCATCGGCGACGGACGCCGCGAACATGGAGGTTCAGATGAGCAAGGGACAGGTTCTCGTTCTTGGATCGAACGCGACGCAGATCGGTCTGCGTGGCGGTGGTACCGCGACGATCGGTCAGTATCTCAACGAGACGGCGGTCCCCGCGCTGGCTCTGCTCGACGCCGGCTATGATATTGTTCTCGCCACGCCCAATGGGGCCAAGCCACACATCGACGCCGTCTCCGTTTCGGTTGATCATTTTGGCGGCGATGAGACGGCATTCCAGCGCGCCAAGGACTTTTTTGCCAGCCACCCGGCGATGAACGACGTCCGCAGCTTGCGCTCTGTCGTCGAGGGCGGCCTGGACGGCTTCGTCGGAGTGTTCGTGCCGGGCGGCCACGCTCCCGTCGTCGACCTGATGCAGGACCACGACGCGGGCACGATCCTCCGTCACTTCCACACGGCGGCCAAGCCGACCGCGCTCCTCTGCCACGGACCGGTAGCCGTTGTCGCTACGCTCGACGATGCTCCGGCCTTCCGCAAGGCGCTGGAGGAAGGCGATGACGCCGGGGCGGCCGACCTGGCGCGAGACTGGATCTACTCGGGCTACCGCATGACCGTCTTCTCGGCGAGCGAGGAGAAGATCGCCGAGGAGCAAGTGCTGAAGGGCGAGCTCTTCTTCGACATGGAAAAGGCGCTGCTCTCGGCCGGTGGCGACGTCTCGGTCACTGACAAGAACTTCGCTTCGAATGTCGTCGTGGACCGGGAGCTGATCACGGGTCAGAATCCGGCGTCGGACCAGGCCATGGCCGACGCTTTGATCGAAGCCCTCGATCGCGCCGCGGCGTGAGTACCAGGATGACGGGCGGGGCGCTCAGGATGCGCCCCGCTTCGCATATAACCATGACGAGGAACGGTGCCATGACAGCCAACGTGAAGATCGTCGCCGTGCTCACCGCCCGTGCGGATACCGTCGACCGCCTGCACGCTCTGCTCGACGCCATGTTAAAGCCGAGCCGTGCGGAGCCGGGCAATTTGCGCTACGATCTCTGGCAGGACCAGAGCGATCCGAACCGCTTCGTCCTCGACGAGCTGTACGCGGACGCGGATGCAGTTGCCGCCCACCGCGCGACGCCCCACTTCCAGAACTACCTCTCTGAGATCGGCGATCTGGCCGAGCGCGGCGCGTTCGTCCTCAACCCCGTCTCCGCGACCTGAGGGTGCTGCCATGGGCAAGCTTAAAGAATGGGTGGGGTCGGCGCTGCTGGCACAACCGTTCTACGTAGAGGAGCTGCGGATGATCGGCCTGTTGGCACCTGCGCTTCGCCTGGGCCTTATTGGCCTCGTTTATCCACGCGGCGGCTACCGCTGGCGCGGGGCCGCGATCCAGCGGAAAATCAACATCTGAAATCAAGGACACACAGTCATGACCAAAGGCATCGAAGGCAAGGTTGTTCTCATCACCGGCGGCAGCACCGGTATCGGCGCGGAAACCGCGCGGCTTCTCGCTGAACGCGGCGCCAAGGTGGCCATCGCCGCACGGCGCAAGGACAAGCTCGACGAGGTCGTCGCGCAGATCGCCGAGAACGGCGGAACGGCACGCGCCTATGCGCTTGACGTCACTGACAAGTCGGCGGTCCAGTCCGTCGTCGCCGCGATCGTCGCCGACTTCGGCCGTCTCGACGTACTGATCAACAACGCCGGTCTGATGCCGATCCGTCCGATGGCCGAGGTCAACACCGACGAGTGGGACCAGATGATCGACGTCAATTTGAAGGGCACGCTCTACGGCATCGCCGCGGCTCTTCCCGGCTTCCTGGAGCAGGGCAGCGGCCACATCATCAACCTGAGTTCGGTCGCCGGCATCAAGGTCTTCGCCCCGGGCGGCACGGTCTATTCCGGCACCAAGTTCGCCGTCAGCGCGATCAGCGAAGGTCTTCGCCAAGAGGTGGGCGAGAAGGTCCGCGTCACGTCGATCGAGCCCGGAGCCGTCGAGAGCGACCTGAAGTTCACGACGTCGGGTACGGCTGCTGAGACGGTGCTGGACTTCTACAAGCAGGCCATCCCGGCGGCATCGGTGGCGCGTGCTATCGCGTTCGCTGTCGAACAACCTGATGACGTCGACATCAACGCGATCGTCATCCGGCCGACCGCACAGCAGTTCTGACGATGGAGAGGAGGCGGAGCGGAGTGTGCTCCGCCTTCGTTACGTCAGTCAATCGCACCGCCGTTCAGCTAAAATTGCGGCGTAGCGACAAACGTGCTGACGATGTTGTATCTCACACTTCAAATTAGTCCTTGGTCGGCGCAGCGAGCCTTCCGGAAAGGAGCCCATTCCATGCCGAACGCGAACCCTATCGATGGGGCCACGCAACCCGATACCGAAGCGCGTGACCGCTGGGCAACGTTTCCACCCTCTCGTTCGTTATTTAGACAACTAATACCTAGTCATTTATCTTGAGGAGTTGGTCATGCCCAAACTTGCGCTGTACGTGCCACTGAAGGCCAAGCCCGGAAAGGAGAGCGAAGTCGCGGATTTCTTGACCTCGGCGCTACCGCTCGTTCAAGCCGAACCCGGTACCCTGACCTGGTATGCGATCCAGGAAGGCCCCGGTGCGTACGCGATCTTCGATACGTTCGACACAGAGGAAGATCGGCAGGCGCATCTTGACGGCAAGGTTGCCGCCGCACTTATGGACAAGGCCGATGAGCTGTTCTCCGAACCGCCGCAGATCCATAAGTTCACCCTACTGGCAGCTAAATAGCAGAGTGCTCGACACCGTTCCGTCGGGCTTGGCTGAACGGCATACCGGGACTTCATACACCCGCGTTCTCGAGGTACGATGTTGGAGTCCTGAACTGCCGTTCGACTGAACGGTGAGATACGTCTGCCATTCGGAATGAACGGGCCGGCTTTGGACTTCAATCAGAAGAACACGACAGGCCATCCGCCATAATGGATGGCCTGTCTTTTGCGTTTTATCCCGCTTTTGATGCTGCTGCTGATGACGTGCTCCCCGTTGTTACCGCTCAGACGTAGAGTCCACATGGTTCACGGCCGGTGGTTGAGGACATGCCAACTTGGTCCGGGGCATGCCGGACCAGTTTGGCCGGCGATCTGGGTGTGGGTACACCCGCCGAGTTGTGAGGCCGGCCTGACGGTGTTGTAGTCCTGCCGCCAGGCAGCCAGCACGGCCTCGGCGTAAGCCAGCGAGGTGAACAGCGTATCGTTGAGGCATTCGTCGCGCAGTTGGCCGTTGAAGCTCTCGACGAAGGCGTTCTGGGTCGGATTGGATCGGCGGGTCAGTAGTGGATAACCGTGCGGATCGACTTGCCTTCGTGCATCAGTTCGAACGCCTCGTTGATCTCCTCCAAACCCATGGTGTGGGTAACGAACGGGGCCAGATCGATATCGCCTCTCATGGCGTCCTCGACCATGCCGGGGAGCTGTGTACGTCCCTTGACGCCGCCGAAAGCGGACCCCTTCCAGACTCGGCCCGTAACGAGCTGGAATGGACGGGTGGAGATTTCTTCGCCCGCGCCAGCAACGCCAATCACGATCGACTGACCCCAGCCACGGTGCGCTGATTCAAGCGCGGCGCGCATGACGTGGACGTTGCCGATGCACTCGAAGGTATGATCGATGCCCCAGCCCGTCATCTCGATCAGCACTTGCTGGATGGGCTTGTCATGGTCCTTGGGGTTGATGCACTCGGTCGCACCGAACTGGCGTGCCACCTCGAACTTGGACGGATTGGTGTCGATGGCGATGATGCGACCCGCCTTCGCCTGGCGCGCACCCTGAATCGCCGCGAGGCCGATGCCGCCCAGGCCGAACACGGCGACCGAGTCTCCGGGCTGGACCTTGGCGGTATTGTGGACTGCGCCGATGCCGGTCGTGACGCCGCAGCCGAGCAGGCAGACATGTTCGGGGTTTGCCTCGGGATTGATCTTGGCGAGCGAGACTTCGGCGACGACAGTATATTCACTGAAGGTTGAACAGCCCATGTAATGATAGAGGGGCTGACCATTGTACGAAAAGCGGGTGGTCCCATCGGGCATCAAGCCCTTGCCCTGCGTTTCGCGGACAGCGACGCACAGGTTGGTCTTGCCCGACAGGCAGAAGTCGCACTTGCCGCATTCGGCGGTGTAGAGCGGAATCACGTGATCGCCCGGTCCGACGCTGGTGACGCCCTCACCGACCTCGACAACGATACCCGCGCCCTCGTGGCCCAGAACCACCGGGAAAACACCCTCCGGATCACTCCCCGCCAGCGTGTACGCGTCGGTGTGGCACACACCGGTGTGCGTCACCCGTATGAGGACTTCGCCTTTCCGGGGTGGGGCGACATCGATCTCGACGATTTCGAGTGGCTTGCCCGCCTCGAAGGCTACAGCGGCGCGAGATTTCATGTTGGGATACCCTCGTTGAGTTAACCGATTGCTGGTGCGAGGCCGTTGCGTCAGCGCAAATTCGTGGGGGAGCGATCGCTCACTCCCCCGGTATGCCGGTCAGACCGTAACGACGACCTTGCCGATCTGGTCGTTCGATTCGAGGAAGCGGTGAGCGTCCTGGATGGCGTCGAGCGGGAAAGTGCGCGCGATCCGCGGCTTGAGCGCGCCCGATTCCAGACCCGCCACGATGAACGCCTTAGCGCGATCGAGGGCGGCATCGTCCGAGACGATCTCGCTGTAGAGATACCCCTTGAGCGTGAGGCTCTTGCCCAGCACGGAGAACAACGGGAACGGCGTCGGTTCGCCGCTGAGCGCGCCATATTCGAGCAGGATGCCTCCGCGTGCCATGCTCTCGGTCAGCGACTCGAACGACGGGCCTCCGACCGGATCTAGCACCACGCGCGCACCCTGACCATCGGTTATCTCCATCACCTTCGCTACCAGATCCTCTTCCCCGGTCGCGACGACATGATGTGCACCGGCATCAAGCAGGGCCTGGCGCTTGGCGCCGGTACGCGTCGTCGCGATCACCGTAGCGCCGACCATCCGCGCAATCTGGAAGGCAGCAAGACCGACGCTGCTGGAAGCAGCGGTGACGATGACGAAATCGCCCTCGCCGAGCTTCGCCTGCTCCACCAGCGCACCCCAAGCGGTGACATACTGCATCCACACGGCCGCCGCTTCCTCGAACGAAAGCGCCGCCGGATGCTTGACGACGAGGCGGGCGGGCACGTTGGCGACCTCGCCATAGGTGCCCCAGCGCGCGATATCGAGCGGGGGGATGAGGCTGACGGCTTCGCCTTCCGCAAACCCGGTCACGTCCGCGCCGACCGTGCCGACAATACCGGCAGCCTCGTAGCCGAGGCGGCTCGGGAACTCGGCTTCCTGAAGGTAGGCATGGTTGCGGAACATCACTTCGGCGCGGTTTATGCCTATCGCCTTGACAGCGATCTGCACCTCGTCGGCCGCGGGCGCGGGCACTGCCACATCTTCAATCTTGAGGACGCTGGCGTCGCCATATTCGTGGATCCGAACGATGCGGCTCATGGACCATTCCTTGATTATTGAACGATCGTTCTGTATCGATGTCAGCGACGAGGTTCAAGCCATTATTTATCGATCATTCCATATCGGGCACCAGACATGACAGACACGAAAGCTCGTCGTGGCGCAGGCCGCCCTCGAGAGTTCAACACTGACGCTGCGCTCGACAAGGCGGTACGGCTGTTCTGGCAGCGCGGCTACGAGGCGACATCGATGGCCGATCTGGTGGCAGAGACTGGCGTCGCCGCCGCCAGTCTCTATGCGGCGTTTGACAACAAGGCGGGGCTGTTCGCGGCGGTGATCGAGCGCTACGCTGCGACGTTCAGCGTCCACCTCTATGAACCCATCAACGATCCGGCGTTGTCCACCTTCGAGGCCGTCAAAGGCCTGCTGGAACGAGCGGCGTCATCGTTCTCGGAACCTGGAACGCCGGCCGGCTGCTTCATGTATTCGGCAGCGGCAGCCGTGTCGCCGGCGTCCGCCGCCATCGAATGCCTGCTGCGCGACAAGCGTATCGCGGCGGAGGCCCTCCTGATCGAGCGTTTACATCGGGGCGCCGCGCAGGGCGAGCTTGCGGCCGATACTGATCCGGCCGTCCTAGGCAAATTCATCAATACGGTCATGGAAGGCATGTCCGTTCAAGCGCGCGACGGCGCTACGATCAACGAACTTCTCTCCATCGCCGAAATGGCACTCGATCGATGGCCGGCTGCGGTTTGATCGTCCAAACGAGATCCCAGCAGCCTGTTTTTCAACAGCCACGAAGGTTTGAGGCGGTGACGAACATGAGCACATAAGATTGGGCTATTGTGTATCTTAACCAGCATCTCAATCAAGCTATCTCAAACCGTAGCTCGGAAAGAATAAGGAGCATGTATGCCGCGTCGCGTGACCCTGACCGATCGACAGCGCGAGGCGCTGCTTCACTTGCCGGTCGATCAAGGTGAGCTGCTGCGGCACTATACCCTCAGCGATGAGGATCTCGGGCATATCCGCCAGCGCCGGCGCGCCCACAATCGTTTTGGCTTCGCGCTGCAACTGTGCGTCCTGCGCTACCCGGGCCGGGTGCTCGCTCCTGGCGAGTTGATCCCGGCGCAGGTATCGGATTTCATCGCGGCCCAGCTCGGCCTGACCAGCGACGATCTACTCCTCTATGCCGCGCGCGAGGAGACCCGGCACGAGCATCTGGCGGACCTTCGCCGAATCTACGGCTATCGCTCCTTTTCGGGGCGGGGCGCACGGGATTTGCGCGAATGGATCGCTCGGGAAGCCGAGGCGGCGACATCGAATGAGGATCTTGCCCGTCGCTTCGTTGCGGAGTGTCGCCGCACCCGCACGATCCTTCCCGGCTCCTCGACGATCGAGCGCCTTTGCGCCGATGCGCTGGTTGAGGCCGAGCGCCGGATCGAGGATCTTATCGCCCATCGCATCACGCCAACCCTGAGCGAGAATTTGGCTCACCTGTTGGAGGATACGGTGGATGGTCGCGTCACGCGCTTCGTATGGCTGCGACAGTTCGAGGTTGGCGCAAATTCAGCAGCCGCTAACCGGCTGATGGATCGACTGGAATATCTTCAAAGGTTCGATCTTCCGGCGGATTTGCTGGACGGCGTGCCGGCGCATCGTGTGACCCGGCTTCGCCGGCAGGGCGAGCGCTATTACGCCGACGGCATGCGTGATCTGCCCGAAGACAGGCGGCTTGCGATCCTCGCTGTCTGCACCCTGGAATGGCGGTCATCGCTGGCCGATGTCATCGTGGAGACCCACGATCGCATCGTAGGCCGTCTCTATCGGGCCTCCGAACGCCTTTGCAACACCAGGATCGCCGACGCAAAGGCGGCCGTTCGGGACACGCTGAAGTCCTTTGCCGAAATCGGTGGTGCTTTGCTTGGAGCGCAGGACGATGGCACGGCCCTGGACGGGATAATCGCCACCGGGCCTGGCTGGGAACGGTTCAGAACCCTTGTCGCCACGGCCTCCGCGCTGACCAACGTGCTCGCGGCCGACCCGCTCAGCCGTGTGCTGGACGGCTATCACCGTTTCCGCCTCTACGCGCCCAGGATGCTGCGCCTGCTCGACATGCAGGCGGCGCCGATCGCCACGCCTCTTCTGGCGGCCGTTGCGATGCTGCGTAACGGGATCAAGGTCGATCCGCCGGTGGATTTTCTACGTCCCAACTTGAAATGGCATCGTCATCTTCGCGCTGAGCCCAGCGGCGACCACCGGCTTTGGGAAATCGCGGTGCTGTTCCACATCCGCGACGCCTTCCGGTCCGGTGACATATGGTTGGCGGGATCGCGCCGCTATGGCGACCTCAAGCAGCTTCTGGTCCCGCCACAGGCGATAGAGCAGACCGCGCGGCTCGCCGTGCCGCTGCGACCCGGCGAATGGCTGGCCGAGCGCAGGGCTCGACTGGATACACGGCTGAAGGAGTTTGGCCGCGCGGCGCGAACCGGCACGATCCCAGGCGGCATCATCGAGAACGGCAAGCTGCACATCGACAAGCTGAGGGCCGA
Source organism: Roseomonas aeriglobus (assembly GCA_016937575.1). NCBI lineage: Bacteria > Pseudomonadati > Pseudomonadota > Alphaproteobacteria > Acetobacterales > Roseomonadaceae > Muricoccus > Muricoccus aeriglobus. The sequence goes on from JAFHKN010000005.1 coordinate 58,134, forward strand.
CACGCCCGAAGGGGCCGAGGATCTCGTGCTCGATCTCTATCAACAGCTCCCGCCCGCGAGGATCACCGATCTGTTGCTGGAAGTCGATGAGCGAACCGGATTTTCCGAGGCGTTCACGCATCTGCGCACCGGCGCGCCCTGCAGCGACCGGATCGGCCTGATGAACGTGTTGCTGGCGGAAGGCGTCAATCTCGGTTTGCGCAAGATGGCGGCGGCGACCAACACGCACAGCTTCTGGGAATTGCTGCGGATCGCGCGCTGGCATGTCGAAGGCAGCGCCTATGATCGGGCGCTCGCCATGATCGTGGAGGCCCACGCCGCCCTGCCCATGGCCGCCTTCTGGGGACAAGGGCAATCGGCATCCAGCGACGGGCAGTTCTTCCTTGCTACCGAGCAGGGCGAGGCGATGAATCTGATCAACGCGAAATATGGCAACGTCCCGGGCCTCAAGGGATACAGCCATGTGTCCGATCAATATGCGCCGTTCGCAACCCAGGTGATCCCGGCAACGGTCAGCGAGGCTCCCTATATCCTGGACGGGCTGCTCATGAATGACGCGGGCCGCCGCGTTCGCCAGCATTTTGCCGACACGGGCGGCTTCACCGATCATGTGTTCGCCGCCTGCGCCTTGCTCGGCTACAGGTTCGCCCCCCGTATCCGCGATCTCCCTCAGAAAAGACTCTATGCCTTCACGCCCAACGCGACGCCGGCCAATGTGCGAGCGCTGGTCGGAGGTAAGATCAATGAACCGCTCATCGAGCGCAACTGGCCCGACATCCTGCGCATCATGGCGACGATCGCAGCGGGGATCGTCGCCCCCAGCCAGATTCTTCGCAAGCTCGCCTCTTACCCGCGCCAGAATGAGCTGGCCCTCGCATTGCGAGAGGTGGGCCGCATCGAGCGAACCCTGTTCATGATCGACTGGATTCTTGATGCCGGCCTCCAGCGCCAGGCTCAGATCGGCCTCAACAAGGGTGAGGCCCACCACGCCCTAAAGCGCGCCATCAGCTTCCACCGCCGAGGTGAAATCCGGGATCGATCCGGCGAAGGCCAGCACTATCGCATCGCCGGAATGAACCTGCTCGCCGCCATCATCATATTCTGGAACACCATGAAGCTCGGCGAGGTCGTCAATACCCGGGCCGCCAGCGGTACCCATATCGCGCCTGATCTACTCGCCCACGTCTCGCCGTTGGGATGGGAACACATCAATCTAACCGGGGAATATCGCTGGCCCAAATCCCTAGGGTCAGGACCCATTGATGTGGGAGGCGCGATCTGATTCAGGCTCCGTGAGGAGAGAGTGGATGAGCGACCTGTACTGGCTGACGGATGAGCAGATGGCGCGTCTGCAACCGTTCTTTCCCAAGAGCCATGGCAAGCCTCGGGTCGATGATCGGCGGGTGCTCAGCGGCATCATTTTCGTCAATCGCAACGGGCTACGCTGGTGTGATGCACCGAAGGACTATGGGCCGCACAAGACGCTCTACAATCGCTGGAAGCGGTGGAGCGAGAGGGGTATTTTCCTGCGAATGATGGAAGGTCTCGCGGCAGCGGAGGCCGTGCCGAAGACCGTCATGATCGACGCGACCTACCTGAAGGCACACCGCACGGCATCGAGTCTGCGGGTAAAAAAGGGGATCTCGGCCGTCTGATCGGCCGCACGAAAGGCGGCATGAACACCAAACTGCACGCCGTCAGCGATGCGGACGGGCGGCCCTTGAGCTTCTTCATGACCGCCGGGCAGGTCAGCGACTACACCGGCGCGGCAGCCTTGCTCGACGATCTGCCGAAAGCACAGTGGCTGCTTGGCGACCGTGGTTATGATGCCGATTGGTTCAGAGACGCCCTGGAAGCCAAAGGCATCCAGCCCTGCATCCCGGGCCGCAGATCGCGCAACGAGCCGGTCAGATACGACAAGCGCCGCTACCGGCGCCGCAGCCGCATCGAGATCATGTTCGGCCGTCTGAAGGATTGGCGCCGCGTCGCAACTCGCTACGACCGCTGCCCAACCGTCTTCTTCTCTGCCGTCGCCCTCGCGGCCACCGTCATCTTCTGGCTATGACCAATGAGTCCTGACCCTAAACTGTCGATCATCACGAACATAACGAAATACATGATGATGCCGCTGACGACGGTCTGCACCGCCAAGCTCACATATGCGTTCTTCATCATCGCTACTCTCCCGTGTTGATGCCGCCCGCCCGCATAAGTGCGCCGCGCCGTGTCGCGCGTCGCCGGACAGGCTAGCGCATCCATAACAGTCAGTGGATGATACGTGCGTAATCCATCCACCCCTCACCGATTCGACAAGCCTTGCTGCAGTTCTAGGATACCAAACGGCCCGCGCACGCTTTCTGGACGGTCAACAGCTTGGCGTAGAAGAAGGTGCGTACCCGCGCGGTGTGCCGTTCGGTGAGAGTCGCAAACAGACCACAGGCAAAAACTGCAAGTGCGAGCGTAGCGCCAACAAGTGCGATGTTGCCCGCCGTTGGTGGTAAGCGCTCAGAGCCCACTAACAACGCTGCGGCGAATGCCATGATTGGAAAGTGCATGGCATAGAGTGAAAAGCTGGCTTTTGCTCCATAACCGGCGAACGGTCGCAACCAGCGCGGCGTTGGCGGATTCGCTCGTAGCAATATATATAGAAAAAGTGCGAATGCGCCCGCCAGTGCCAGTTCAAGGCCCTCCAGTCCGACAACCCGCACAACGATAAGTATTGCCGGTAATATGCTGCTCGCAATGATCAGCCAGGTGCGGCCAATCGGTGATCGGGGAAAATTCGTCAGATGCGTTTTGGTCATACCATGAAGCGCAGCACCACAAAGCCAACAAGCAAAGCCGATCAGCATGAATGGCGTAATCCAGGCCAGACCGATAAAAATTAAGAAGATTGACGGGCGACGTTGCCTCCAACTGACGACAATGGCCGGAAACCAGATGTAAAACCAGAATTCATAAGCGAGGCTCCAAAGTGGTCCGTTAGTGCCGAACGGCGCAACCACGATGCCCTGCAAGAAGAGAATGTTGCCTAGCAGCACATGCCACTCGAGCGCGCCGACGACATCCTTGCGCAGCACGTAAGTCTCGGTCGTGCCGAGATGGGTCGATGACTCGAGGGCGTAGAGGCCCACCGCGTCGAGCGCTCCACCGATCACCAATGCCGGCACTAGCACGACCAGCAATCGCGCAAGGCGGTCGATCAGGTAGCTTGACCAATGCCAATCCCCGATCCGTCTGTCGATACTGCGCGCGATCCAGAAGCCGCTGAGCACGAAGAAAAGAATGACGCTTGCATGCGCATAACCAGCCAAAAAATAGCCGGCCGAAGCCGCGACCGAGGCTTGCCCGCAATAATCTTCGATGAGGAGATACCAAGCATGTGCGAACGCGACTACGACTGCCAGGACACAGCGCATGGCATCCATAACCGCAAAAGCGCCCTGACCCGACTTCTGGTCGCCGCGCTCCATGTCTTGCCCAGATTTGGTCGAAAAGCCGTCTCCGCGGCGCGCATCCGTTGTATCCCCCATGCATACGATACGACGGCAGATCGCTTACCCCTCAAACTCGTGCCTTCTTTTTTGCCGAACAGGGTGGGGCCAAGCTGTTACGACAGCGATGCTGCCCGTTGGCGGGCGCGATAGAGACGCGTTTCGGCCGCCTTCTCGCTTATGTCGAGTATCAGTGCGGTTTCGACTTGGCTGATGCCCTCGATAGTCCGGAGGACCAGCGATTCCTTCAAGGTCGTTGGCAACACGGCGATGGCACGTGTCGCCCGGTCCAGTTCCTGTCGATTGGCTACGGCGTCTTCAATCGCGTTTCGGTCTCCCGGGACAGCCTCGGCCTCCCTGCCAATTGGCACCGCCAATGACAAATTGCCGCACGGCGTGCTGGCCACCCATTTAAGGCAATGGTTCATCGCCATGTGAAGGCAGGGCACATGGCATTCGTGGCAGGGCGTCCATGCACGCCTTCATGTCGGGGTTGATCTGGTGCATCTCTCTACCTCCGTGTGAGTCCCCGCCTGCCCCTGATACGCGCGCCGCGGAATCACCCCTTGTCGCGATCTCCGTCGATCGAGGCGATGCTACATCGCCCATCGGCCGAACAGCGTTGCAACTATGATGCCCGCGCCAAGCATTAGGAGCGTCAGCGCCGTCATCGCGACGATCTGCGGTCCGGTCACGCGCGGGCCCGTCCCCATGCCGCTCATCCCTGCCATCGCATCGTGCTTCATGTCCGGCATCGGCGTAGCCGATTGCCGGTCCGCGGCGACCTCGTGCCCGCCATGCCCGAGTACGCGCACCGTGCCCATGCCGTGCTTCAACCGGACGCCGACAAGCCAAAGGTTGATAGGGTAGGCAACGGCGAAGCCGACAAGCGTCGCAAGCGACATGACGCCCCAAAAGCGAAGCGAGTTGGCGTGCATCGCAGCCATGTCCCGGCTCATCAACACCACCATCGTCGGGATCATGCCGGCCATAACGGCATTCATCGAAAGCCATTCGGGGATGAACGACATGCGAAGCGCCCCCCAATAGGAACCGCCCGCCATGTCGCGCATGAACAGCGCCTGGAAAATCAGCAGCCCGAACGCGAAGCCGAACACATATTCCGCAATCACGTCCTGCCACATCGGCAGGCCGAGTGCCGTGGTGATCGCGGCCGCGGCGATGACGCCGGTCGCGTCACCCGCCATGCAATGAATGGCCGACCCGAACGCCTGCTTCCAGAGCGGCCGAACGAAGTCCTCGTGCCGCTCGTTCGCCGGTTCCTGGCAGGACAGGACATAGGCCGCGGCCATGATCGGGCCGCCGTAGAGCGTGACCAGCAGCCACCCCCATTTCATCACCCGCAACTCGGGGTTGCGGGTGAAGGCATCCCACGCGACGTAAGCGACCGATATCGCGGTCAGCACGAACCATCCGATCAACACGGCGTCGAGCCAGGGGGCCGGGGAAGGCATCGTCATGGCAGCTCTCCTCTACATGCTAGAGGATACGTGGCTCCCCGCGCCAGCCCTCGCGCGGGGCGTGTCAGGCGAGCTTGCTGGATACGGCCTTGATCGCCTTCAGCCCCGATCCGAACCGCGCGATGGCCTCGCGGTTCCTCTCCAGCTCGCCGTAAGGGAGGTAGGATATGTCGAGGTCGGCGACGCGGCTGAACGCGGGCCGCTGCAATTGCGCACGAACGTCCGCCTCGCGCGCGTCGGGCGCGACGAGGAACAGTCCCGCGGTCGCGTGAAGGTCGCTACCGCTCAAGGCCAGGTCGAGCATCCTGACGATGCCCGAATAGATCGACGTCGAATGCTCCACCTCGAACGCTGCGGCGACGTGATCGCCGGCCTTTTCAAGCCACAGCACGTCGATCAGCCGGATGGAATCAGCGCCCTTCGACCTCGCGATCGTCTCGGGCAAGCGCTCAAGGCACCCTGCGCCCAAGGGCGATCCGTTGAAGGCTCGGCTGCGATCGTTTGCGGCGATCCATACGTCATAGCCGAGTGCCAAGCCTAGATCGCGAAGCCATGCCTGAATTTCGGTATGGGTGCGCTCGTTCTCGCCTTCACGCTGCGCGGCCTTGCTAAGCGTGCGCGCCTCTTCGCGCGCCGCCTCGAGCCGCTGCCCCCAGCTCGCCAGAGCCGCGCCGCTCACGTCGAGCGGCGGGGCCGGGTAGCGATCGGAGCCGATGTCGAACAGCAAGCCGCCGATCGCGCCCAAGTCGTTCGATAAAAGGTCGCGGAAGCGGTCGTTGAGGTCGAGGATGCCGGTTCGCATCGCTAGGAAATGCTCCCAGCTCCCAAGCTTCACGTTCGCCCCCGTCAGCGCGTTGTAACCCTTGACGATCGCGGTGTTGAAGGGCGGCACCAGCGTCGGGTGAAGGAAGTAGAGGAGGTTGGCGACAGCAGGCCCAAGCCCCTTGATCTTCAGGCGGTCGATCGCGTGGATATGGCCGATGATCTCCTCGGCCGTGTCGCAACACGAACAGGCGTCTAGCAGGCGGCCGAACGCGCGCTGGTTCTCGGGGCTCTCGTATATGTCGGGGATGCGCAGCTTCGGTTTCCAGAGGAACGCATGGTCCGCACCTTTGAAGATTTGGCGCTGTTCGGCAACGGAATGGACGACGGTTTCGAGCGACGATCCGCGATAGGCGACGCCAAACGAACCGCGCTCGATCTCGCCGACGACCTGGGTGATACCGCGCCGGATCGAACGAAAATTCTTCAGCCGCTCGTCCCACAGGAACCAGCTTCGATAGGTCGCGCCCGGATCGTCACGCCAACGGGTAATGAGCCGACGCACAAGGCCGTCGTGATCCTCTTTGGTAGTTATTTGATCAAGTTGCGCGGCCATGTTGTCGTTGCGATGCCCCCTTCGTTAAAGCGAGACCTAAGCCGCCGGTCGGCCAGCGTCGAGCCGTTCCGTTAAGTGGACCGTTACTTCGCTCGGGCTGAACGTACCGATTTTGCAACGGTGCAGACGCTTGGTGGCACGATGAGCCGTGAGGGGAACGTCCGCCGCTACGTATTGACCAAAGTAAGCAAATTTGCGGGAAGCGCTGAATCATGCGGACTTCGAAGCTGACTTTGCTGGCGGCGGCACTGGCGCTCGGCATGGCGATGGGTCGTGGGCACGATGAGGCCGCAACCAAAAACAAGACCTTCGGACAGCGCTTAGCAAGCTGGCTCGGTTGCCTGCACACGGTGGTGATTCACTTTCCGATCGCCTTGATCATCGGTGCGTTCGCAGTGGAGCTACTCGGGCTTTGGCGGCGCAAGCCTTTACCGAGATACGGCACGCGTCATGCTGGTCGTCGGCTCGGTAGGCGCGATCATCGCCATCGCCGTCCAGGGTTGGCTAGGGGGTTCTTTCATGCATGGCGGCCTCGACCATCTCGCGTTCTGACGTCAGCCGCTGCTCCATATTGATGCGTCAAATGGAGATATCCTAAGGTCGGCTAATTTTGTTTTGGGAGATGATAAATGAGCACCTGCGTGAAGATGATTATAGCGGTGTCGATCGCTCTTCCTGCCGCAGCGTGGGCGCAGTCAGACGCCCGCACCACTGACACACGTGCCGTGGCGGCGGCGCTGTCACAGTATAAGGACGCGATCGAAAAGCTTGACGCTGCTGGAACCGAGCAACTGTTCACGACCGACGCGCGGGTTTTCGAGACAGGAGCATCTGAGGGCAGCTACGCCACCTACCTGGCTCATCATCTCGGTCCCGAGCTGAAGCAGTTCAAATCGTTCCGCTTCTCCGACTACAAGGTTGACGTCCGCTTCGAAGGGTCGGTTGCCCTTGCGACCGAGACCTACCGTTACCGGATCGAGCCAAAAACCGGTGAGGCCGTCGAACGACTCGGCGTCGCCACAAGCGTGCTTAAGAAGATGAACGGACGATGGAAGATCGTGTCCATGCACAACAGCGCTCGGAAACTGAAGGGCACCTAACGGATTGCCGGCAGAGACTGTCGCGTGAACGTTTTTGGCACGTGCGTGCGGTCCGGGTCGTCCGCCCGTGCATGGACGGCGATCATGCCGGAAGCTGGGGGCGGATCATCCCCCAGCCATAGCACCAGGTCGGCGGCTGCCATGCTCTCGCGCGCACGCTCCACCCCGATGGCTTCAATCGGATCGCTCGTGTCGGTGCGCCCCGCGGTGTCTGTGAAGACCCATGCCAGCCCGCCCCGCTCGACCGGCGCCTCGATCCGATCGCGCGTCGTGCCGGCAATTCGCAGCACCGGATTACCGATCCAGGGATGTGCTTTCGGCAGATTGCGCTAGACCGGCATACTCATGATGTCCTTGTAGGCCGAAAGCACTTTATTGCGAACTTGTAACGTCGCCTCGAAGGCGATTGAGGACTCCTGCCGCGCTAGCATGACCTTCGCAATGTCGGTTTCCTCTCCTCGTTCGTAGGCGACCGTCAAAGCACCAGCGCGCGCATTGATCGCGTTAATTTTTTGAAGCTGCGTCTGAAAAGTAGAGGCGAAGCCGCCTGGCTCCGCGTGTCCTGGCTGCGACACGCCCGCCGCTCCGCTCACCCCTGAGACGGAATTTGGGCTATCCACCGTTCCCAGCGCGGTGTTCATCGCTGCGTCAAAAGCCGCTCCTCTCGCAGCCGCGGAAACGGCGACAGAATTCGGGTTGCTCGCTATATTCCGAAGCGCCGCGTTCTTGTCGAGGACGGCGTTCCGCAGGGCCATAACGTCGTTGATGGAGATGCTGCTCATATTCACCCCGGTGCGACTTCTATCGCATCTGTATGATCGCACTGTAAGCATTAGAAGATGGTTAACGACGCTTAGTATTGATTGCCTGATCGTGAAGCCATGCGCCGACCTCTAATTGGACCCGCCCAAGCGTGCCACGGTGAGGACCGGGCCGGATTGTCTATTGTCAATTGCTTGGCGGAATAGATACGCGGCCACTACGGGGCGACCTTAATTGTGCATCGCACTGTGGCACGCGCCCGATTCGCCGCTTTGCTGCAACCCTCGATCGTTTCACGATTGGCCGTCACGATCTTGTCGGCCGCGACGATCGCGCGGAACTGTGCGGCGTCGGCGCTCTGCATCATCCGCTGACCTGCCTCCCAACGGGGCATGTCAAGCGTCCGCGCCGCCATGCGCTCGGGCCATCGCCAGCTCGCCGGCGCGAGCTCGCGCGCGACGAGGCCCGGCACGATCGCCCATGCGAGGATGCCGGCCGCTACCCCGCCCAAGGCGAACCATAGCTGCCGGTTTCTCTGGTCGGCGCGTGTCCATGCGGACCCGGCGATGGCGCGAAGCTCGGCCATGACGCGGGCCTTGTCCTCGCCCGCCTTGGCGAGCGCCGCCTGATCCTCGCGCCGGGCGGCGTTGCCCACCGCGGCGATCCGTTGCGCCATCTGCTCCGGCGTCATCGCCAGCGCCGGACTCCGCACGATCACGTCGTTGATGAGCGCGACGCGGGCGGCCGTGGCGTCCACGCCCTGCTGCATCCGCCCTAACGTCTCGGTGTAGTCGGGAACGTCGATCGCGCCGCGCTCGGCCGCCAGACCCTCCACGGCGCGGCGCAACAGCGCCAGCTCGCCACGCATGGCCTCGAACGCCTCGGCCGCGTCGGTTCCGCCCTGATCGTCCTCGTCCGTCACCCGTCCCCCTTACCGGCTCATGCCACGATCGCGGTCGCGGCCTTGTCCGACCGACTGCGCCAGCTCCTGCCCGATCGACCGGCCCCGCTCCATGTTCAACGCCAGCTCGGGCGCGTGCCGCTTCAAGGCGGATTCGAGCTGCGGGTCGCGATGCAACCCGCCCGCGATGCTCTCCATGCGCTTGCCGAGCTTCTCCGCGCCCGCGCGGTCGCCGGCGCGCTCCATACTGGCCCGCGCCGCCTTCATGTCCTGCCACTGCTCCACGAAGCGCCCCGCACGCTTCTCCGGGTCGATACGGACCTGGCGCTCTACCTCCATCGCCTTCGCCGCGCCGCCCGTGTTCCCTTCGGCCGCGGCGCGTGCGAGCTGGGGGTCGCGCTCGATCGCGCTGGCGAGGTCGCGCGCGCCATTCGGTCGCACCTGGTCGAGCGCGTCGCCCGCCTTCGCCAGCGCCTGTTCCTGGTGCGCCAGCACCGGCAACCCCTTCTCCCGCATCCGGCCTATATCGGCCGCGGCGCGCCCATAGCGTTCGATCGCACGGGCCTGCGAGGGCGCCAGCGGCCGATCGGCCGCGATGCGCTCCGGCGACGTCGTTTTTTCCGACGTCGGTTTCGGCCGGAACCCGGCGAACATGCCCCTGGCCTTGTCGCGCACCTTCTCCGCCACCTGACGCGCGAGTTCCGGGAACCGGATCTCGCGCCGATCGGCGAACGCACGGGCCTGGTCCTGCTCGGGCCGCGCATAGTCGCCGGCCATGTCCTTGCCCCGGTCGCGCGACATGGCGCGGACGAGCTGGCGCTGGTCGGCGAAGTCGTCGCGCCCGTAATGGAGCTGCACGTCATCACGATGCCGCGACATGCCGACATAGGCGCTGTGGCGGTCCATGCCGGGGGTGGCGAGGACGTGGGCGTGATCGACGGTCACGCCCTGCGCCTTATGGAAAGTGGCGGCGTAGCCGTGATCGACCGCGGCATAGTCCTTTGCGTCGAACGCGACCCGCGCGCCGCTGTCGAGCCGAACCTTCATCCCCTCGGCCGATACCTGCTCGATCGTGCCAAGCGTGCCGTTCTTCACCCCTAGCGACCGCTCGTTCCGCAGGAACATCAGGCGGTCGCCGCGCGCGAACGCGCGCGTCCCCCGGTCGGCGCTGAACGTCACGTCGTCGCCAAGGTCGCCGGTCGCGCGAAGTCGGCCGCGCGCTTCCTCGTTCAGCTCGCGGACCTCGGCGTTGGTGTGGGTGAGGATGATGCGGGATTTGCCCGGTTCGGCCTGGCGCTGCCGATCCCAGCCATCGACCAGCTCGCCCCGCGCCTGCTCGCGCGTGTCGGCCGCGTGGACCATGCCCTTGCCGTCATAGGCGTGGATCGCCTCGCCGGTGCGCCCGGTCGCCAGCGCGCGGGTGGCGTCGCGCTGCCAATCCTCGCGCTGCCGGCGAATCTCGGTGATCTCGGCCGCGCCGTGCCGCTCGGTGACGCTGCGGAACGCCGCGCCCGCCTCGATCGCCTGTAACTGCTCGGGGTCGCCGATCATCACGACCTTGGCCCCGGCGTCACGCGCCTGGCTCAACACCCGCTCCATCTGGCGCGAGCCGATCATGCCCGCCTCGTCCACCACCAGCACGTCACGCGGGCCTAGCTGCTCGCGCCCCTGCCCCCATGCGTGCTCAAGGCTGGCGAGGGTGCGGGACTGGATGCCGGACCCGCCCTCAAGGTTCTCGGCCGCGATCCCCGACAAGGCCGCACCGCGCACCTGGTAGCCCTGCCGCTCCCAAGCCTCGCGCGCGACGCCCAACATCGCGGATTTGCCGCTGCCGGCGTAGCCGACGACCGACGCCAGCCCCTTGCGGCCGGTGATATGGTCGAGGGCGTCGCGCTGCTCGGCCGACAAGACGAGCCCCCTGCCCTGGGCCGCGCCGATCGCGGCGTCACGCTGGCGATCGGCGATGCCGTGACCGTCGCGCGCCGCCAGCGCGCCGGCGCTGCGCTCGAGCCGGGCCTCCACCGCGATCATGTCGCGCGACGTGAACCGCTCCTGGTCGCGTCCGTCCTTCCCCAACGCGACCAGCTCGGGGTTGCGCGCACCGCGGTCATCACCTGGTCGAACTGCTCCTTGCCGTCGCTGTGCCGGAACGCGAACACGGCCAGGTCGCGGGTGGTGAACGTCGCCTGCTGCCGGGTGATCGCGTCCAGCGCGATCGACGGGTTGGCGATGATCTTCTCGCCATTGTCGCGGGCGATGCGCGCGTGATCCTCGATCCGCTCGGCCTCAAGCCCCTGCTCCGGTCTGCGCGATGCTGCCGGGCCGATCTTGTGCTGCGGCTCCAGCGCGATCCCCTGCGCCTCATAGGAGCGATGGTCGATCCGCCCTTCAAGCCCCAGCTCGGCCATGCGCTCGTTGACGTGCGCGCTCCACGCCTCGCGCCAGTCCTTCAACAGCTCGGTGCTGTTCCAGCCCCGGTTTTTCTTCCCGAACCCCTCCGGCCCCACATCGCGCATCGCCAGCATCACAGGGGGCGTTTGCGGGAGGGGGCGGAATCCTACGCTAGGGTCAGGACTCATTGGTCATAGCCAGAAGATGACGGTGGCCGCGAGGGCGACGGCAGAGAAGAAGACGGTTGGGCAGCGGTCGTAGCGAGTTGCGACGCGGCGCCAATCCTTCAGACGGCCGAACATGATCTCGATGCGGCTGCGGCGCCGGTAGCGGCGCTTGTCGTATCTGACCGGCTCGTTGCGCGATCTGCGGCCCGGGATGCAGGGCTGGATGCCTTTGGCTTCCAGGGCGTCTCTGAACCAATCGGCATCATAACCACGGTCGCCAAGCAGCCACTGTGCTTTCGGCAGATCGTCGAGCAAGGCTGCCGCGCCGGTGTAGTCGCTGACCTGCCCGGCGGTCATGAAGAAGCTCAAGGGCCGCCCGTCCGCATCGCTGACGGCGTGCAGTTTGGTGTTCATGCCGCCTTTCGTGCGGCCGATCAGACGGCCGAGATCCCCTTTTTTACCCGCAGACTCGATGCCGTGCGGTGTGCCTTCAGGTAGGTCGCGTCGATCATGACGGTCTTCGGCACGGCCTCCGCTGCCGCGAGACCTTCCATCATTCGCAGGAAAATACCCCTCTCGCTCCACCGCTTCCAGCGATTGTAGAGCGTCTTGTGCGGCCCATAGTCCTTCGGTGCATCACACCAGCGTAGCCCGTTGCGATTGACGAAAATGATGCCGCTGAGCACCCGCCGATCATCGACCCGAGGCTTGCCATGGCTCTTGGGAAAGAACGGTTGCAGACGCGCCATCTGCTCATCCGTCAGCCAGTACAGGTCGCTCATCCACTCTCTCCTCACGGAGCCTGAATCAGATCGCGCCTCCCACATCAATGGGTCCTGACCCTAGGCAGCTTCTACAACAACCTGAATATGTTCTATATGACGCTGATGATGGTCGCGCCGATGGTAGTCGCGATGATCCTCGCCATGCGCCATATGTTTCCTTCCAGGGCGGCGAACAGCGCACTAATTATCGGCTCGATCGCGGTCTTCCTCGGCAGCTACGCGCTGATCCGGACGCAGACGACGATCGGAGACCGGGCGTTCACGCGGTCGATGATTCCGCATCACTCGGGCGCGATCCTGATGTGCCAAGAGGCGTCGCTCCGTGATCCCGAGTTGAAAGCGCTATGCGGCGAAATCATCAAGGGGCAGCGCCGCGAGATCGATCAGATGAAGGCCATTCTTCCCCGGCTTTGAACCGAAGCGCGACTGATAGGACAAGCCACCCAACGATTATCGCTTCGGCGGATGAGGGGGGCGCGCTTCCGGCGCGTAGAAAATTGACACGACCCGAGGAGATCGAGCTGCGTATTGTACCCGTGCTGGCGACCCTTGCCTTGCTCGCTACCCCGGCCCTAGCCCAGCAGGCGGGGCATCAGGGCATGAACCATCAAGGCATGGATCATTCCAAGATGATGCAGCCAACCGCGGCCAACCCCTACGGCCCGGCCGAGATGGACATGCACCAGAAGATGATGGCGGCGAAGGGAGCCGATGCCGGCGAGACGTGGATTCGCAAGATGATCGAGCATCACCGCGGTGCGGTCGCGATGTCGCAGATCGCGCTTCGCAGTTCCCAGAATGCAGAGGTCCGGGGCGAGGCGCAGAAAGCCATCACAAGCCAGAACCGCGAAATCGCGACCCTGAATGCGATGCTCCGCAAAATGGGCAAGCCTGCTCAATAACCGCATGGTCCCGCTCCAATCGGACGGGACCGCCAACGATGCTTCGACCAAGATCTGTATGCGCTACCTGATCGCCGCGCTGGCGCTGGGCGTTCGTCGGACGACCTTGGCGGCGACGTGACGGTGAAGGCCGAGCGGGGGACACGCCAGTTCGCGACCGGCGACCGCATCATGTTCCTTCGCAACGAACGGGGCATGGGGGTCAAGAACGGCACGCTCGCCCGATCGAGCGGGTATCGCCCGAGGGCATGGCGGTGCGCCTCGATGACGGGCGCGGTGTCGCGTTCGACACCAAGGATTATGCCCATGTCGATCATGGCTATGCCGCCACCATCCATAAATCGCAGGGGGTGACGGTCGATCGCGCCCCTGTCCTCGCCACCCCCGGCATGGACCGGCACAGCGCCTATGTCGGCATGTCGCGGCATCGCGACGACGTGCATCTCCATTACGGCCGCGCGACTTCGCCGACCAGCGCCAGCTCGTCCGCGCCCTGTCGCGCGACCGGGCAAGGGACATGGCGGGCGACCATGCCCGGCCCGAGCAGGACCAGGCCCGCGCGTTCGACCGGTTGCGTGCCGCGATAGAAGGTCAGGACCGTGAGCTGGCATTGCTACGCCGTGCCGTGGAGGGCTTGGCGGCCGAGCGCGCCGCGCGATCAACGTGCCCGACTACAGCAAGGCGCTTGGCGTGCTTCAGCAGGGCGTGGACACGGCGACCGGCCGCATCGACCATGTTGTCCATATTCTTTCCAAAGCCCCGGTCATGGCGATGACGCCCAAGCAGATGGCGCAGCGCATCGCGGCGTGAACGCTCGGCCTACCACGTTAGGAAGCAGGGCAGCGCCTAATGCAGAGCGCCAGCCCGACCGCGTTCCGTGGGATCGTCGCGGCCGACAGAATCGTGACGGTTAATCGCGAAGCGATTGAAAGGTGCGTAGAAGCTGCTGCGAAAGCCCGTGAGACGGTGCGATGCACCGTCAAGGTCGCGCCCGCCCCATAAAGTAACAACGCGGACTTTTGAGGCTTCAGCCGGTGTCATGACCGTTTCAGGCCGGTGCACTTATGATCGCGAGGCGGGCGCGTGCGGATCAACGCACAATCCTTTTACGCGCCCGCCCCGAAAGCCCTCAGGCAAAATAGGGCTCTCTATTGCGTCACCGCGAAGCCGGCCTTCTCTATGGCCCGCTTGAGTTGCTGTACATCGGCCGTCGAGCTTACCGAAACGGTCTTGCTCGCCAAGTCGACGTTGACGACGGCCTTGGCATCGACGCGCTGAAGCGCGCTGGTCACACCGCGCGCACAGCCTCCGCAGGTCATTCCCTGAACTTTGAAATCGATCATCTTCGTTCTTCCATGAGGTGGATGAAGCAGATGTGGGGTTTGACACTGTGTCAGGGTCAAGGGGTGTATTTAGCTGTTGACCTTGACACGATGTGAGGGACGATAAGGCCATCGACTCAGTAGTGGAGACGACCATGAGCGCCCCGGCGCAGCTGCCAATGCAGACACAGGCGAGAAGCGAAGACAGGCTGTCGCTGGCCATCGATGGCATGACCTGCGCGACGTGTGTCGGGCGGGTGGAGCGCGCCATCGCCGGGGTGCCGGGCGTCGCCGGCGTCTCGGTCAATCTCGCGACGGAGCGCGCGAACGTCGAGTTCGTCGATGGACGATCCGATGTCGCTGCCGTAGCCGATGCGGTTCTTGCGGCGGGCTACACCCCGTTGACGCAAACGACCGAGTTGACGATCACGGGCATGACCTGCGCCTCATGTGTCGGCCGGGTCGAGAAGGCGCTGCTGAAAGTGCCCGGCGTCCGCTCCGCGAGTGTCAACCTGGCAGCCGAGACGGCGCGGATCGAAACGGTGGGTGGCGTCCCCACTTATGTCTTGGTCGAGGCCGTCGAAAGCGCTGGTTACACCGCATTCGCGCGCACCGGATCGGCGGAGGCGGAACGAAGCGCCGAGGACGCCCGCCGCGACGCAGCCGCAACAAGAGAGCTCCGCCACGTGCTGATCGCCGCGGCGCTGTCGCTGCCGCTGGTCGTTCCGATGCTGCTGGCCCCGTTCGGTATCGAGGTGGCGGTGCCGGGCTGGATCCAGCTGCTGCTCGCGACGCCCGTGCAGTTCTGGCTGGGCGCGCGCTTCTATCGCGCGGGTTGGAAGGCCGCGCGCGCCCGAACCGGCAACATGGACCTGTTGGTCGCGATCGGCACATCGGCCGCCTACGGGCTCAGCCTCTACCAGCTGCTGTTCGCGCCGATGCACGGCATGGATGCGCATTATTACTTCGAGGCTTCGGCCGTCGTCATCACCCTTATCCTGCTCGGCAAATGGCTCGAAGGCCGCGCCAAGCGTCAGACCGGAGAGGCGATCCGCGCGCTGATGGCGCTGCGGCCCGACCAGGCTCGCGTTGTCGGCACCGACGGCAGCGAACGAGAGATTGCCCTGGCGGAGGTGCGCTCGGGTGACCGCGTCCGCGTCCGGCCCGGCGAGCGCATCCCCGTCGATGGACGACTGATCGAGGGAGCAACCCATGTCGATGAATCCATGCTCACCGGAGAGAGCCTTCCGGTCGCCAAGGCCGCTGGAGACCCAGTGACCGGCGGATCGATCAACGCGGACGGCCTCATCCTGGTCGAGACGACGGCGGTGGGGGCTGAGACCACCCTCGCTCGCATCGTGCGCCTTGTCGAAAGCGCGCAGGGCGCCAAGGCTCCGATCCAGCGGCTCGTCGACAAGGTCAGCGCCGTGTTCGTGCCAATCGTCCTCGTCATAGCCGCGCTGACCCTCGCCGGCTGGCTGATCGCCGGCGCCGGAGCGGAAGTCGCGATCCTGAACGCGGTCGCGGTGCTCGTCATCGCCTGTCCGTGCGCGCTCGGCCTGGCCACGCCGACCGCGATCATGGCCGGCACGGGCGTTGCCGCGCGGGCCGGTGTCCTCATCAAGGACGCGGAGGCGCTGGAGACCGCGCACCGCATCAACATCGTCGCGTTCGACAAGACCGGCACGCTGACCGAGGGCAAGCCCTCGCTGCTGGCCGCACTGCCGGCCGAGGGGGCCGAACGCGCCGAGCTGATCGCGCTCGCCGCGGCGCTTCAGGCTGGAAGCGAGCATCCGCTCGCCCGGGCCGTCTTGGCGTGGGCCAGCTCGGAAGGCGTCGAACCCGCCCGCGCCAACGGGATGCGCGGCCTGCCCGGCCGCGGGGTTGCTGCAGACGTCAACGGCCGCAACCTGATCCTCGGCAGCACGCGCTTGATGGACGACGAAGCTATCGTGATGACACCGCTGGCGAGTGAGGCGGCCAGGCTGGAAGCCGAGGGACGGACGGTCTCCTGGGTCGCGGAACGCGCGCCCGAACGCCGCCTTCTCGGCCTTCTGGCGTTCGGCGACGAGGTCAAGGCTTCCGCCGCTGCTGCCGTGGCGGCGCTGCATGGCCGTGGCATACGCAGCGTGATGCTGACCGGAGACAATGCGGGAAGCGCCCGCGCAGCGGCGGCCAAGCTCGGCATCGACGATTTCGTTGCCAATGTCCTGCCGGAAGGAAAGTCGGATGCGGTGGCAGCATTGCGGGGCGGGGACCGCACGGTCGCGATGGTCGGGGACGGCGTCAACGACGCCCCTGCCCTCGCTGCAGCAGATGTCGGCATCGCCATGTCAACCGGAACAGACGTTGCGATGCACGCAGCGGGCATCACGCTGA
Organism: Roseomonas aeriglobus; assembly: GCA_016937575.1. Taxonomy (NCBI): domain Bacteria; kingdom Pseudomonadati; phylum Pseudomonadota; class Alphaproteobacteria; order Acetobacterales; family Roseomonadaceae; genus Muricoccus; species Muricoccus aeriglobus. The sequence continues at coordinate 75,196 of JAFHKN010000005.1, forward strand.
TGCGGGGCGATCCGCGCCTGGTCGCGGACGCGATCGACATCTCCAAACGGACATATTCCAAGATCCGCCAGGGGCTGTTCTGGGCGTTCATCTACAACCTGGTCGGCATCCCGCTGGCAGCGTTCGGGTATCTAAGCCCGGTGATCGCCGGCGCGGCGATGGCGCTGTCGAGTGTCAGCGTCGTCGCCAATGCTCTGACGCTTCGCCGTTGGCGTCCGACAGCGGCTTGAGGAGGCGATACGTGAATATAGGACAGGCGGCCAAAGCTTCGGGCGTCAGCCAGCGGATGATCCGCCATTATGAGGCGATCGGCCTCATTCCGAAGGCCACGCGGCGTGATTCCGGCTACCGCGACTATGACGAACGCGAAGTCCACATGTTGCGCTTCATCGGCCGCGCACGCGATCTGGGCTTTCCAATTTCGGAGATCGGCCAGCTCGTCGCGCTGTGGCAGGACGGCGATCGGGCGAGTGGTGAGGTCAAGGCCCTCGCGCTTGCACGAGCCGCGGAGATGGAGCGCAAGGAGCACGAGCTCCGAGCGATGCGCAAGTCGCTCGAAGATCTGGCGCGTCGCTGCGCGGGCGGAGATCGACCGGATTGCCCGATCCTGGACGATCTTGCGATCGGAGTGGAACATGTGAGTCTGCGTTGCGCTAAAGAAAAGGGTTGACCTTGGACCATGGTCCGAGCCGCAAGGACGGTGAAGTCCCGACCCCGGCGAGGGAAAGCGCCAAGAACCGCGTATATACAAGGGGAGGGGGGCGCATATGGAAGGAAAGACAATGCATCAGATCGATCCCGAGATGAAGGCGTGCATGGACGCCTGCCATGAATGCCACATCACCTGCCTTCACATGGCGATGAATCACTGCCTGGAGGCGGGCGGGCGACACGCCGAGCCTCAGCACATGAAGCTGATGCTGGACTGTGCTCAGATTTGCAGTGTCGCGATCGACTTCATGGCGCGCAAGTCCGAGCACCACCGGCATATCTGCCGCGAGTGCGCCGAGATTTGCCGGGCGTGCGCGTCGAGCTGCGAAGGGCTGGACGGCATGGAGGATTGCGTCGCCGCGTGTCGCAAGTGCGCCGACGCTTGCGACAAGATGGCCGCGTAAATGGCCCGAGGGCGGCGCTTTCCCCGCCGCCCTCCCGTTACATTGCGAGCCAAGGCGCGTGAGACGGTGCGATGCACGGTCAGGGTTGGCAGCAACGCTTTAGAGAGGGGCGTCACCTGCCCTGCCGCTAGGCTAGCGGCCCGCCCGTCCGCGGCTTGGCGCGGCGGTTCCAGGCGAACCCGATCATGATCGCGGCAAGCATCAGGAGTTGTGCCAGCACCGACTGAAATGTCGGGAACAGGCCCAACATCGAGATACGTGGCACGCTGGCGAGCGGCGCTATGTCGATGATCCCCGCCTCTTGGAGAGCAGCGACTCCCTTACCGGCCAGCACGACCGTCAGAGCGGCCATCAGCCATGAGCTGTAGCGGAAGAACTGCGTAATCGGCAGCGTCCGGCTGTAGCGGAGCATGGCCCAGGCGATGACGGCGAGAAGGCTGATCGCTGCGCCGGCCCCGGCCAGCAGCATCGCGGTGTTCCCCTGTGTCGAGAGCGCGGCGTAGAAAAGGATCGTCTCGAATACCTCCCGATAGACAACCAGGAATGCGAGCCCGAACAGGAACCATCCCGACCCGCCCGATAGCGCCCGTGACATTTTCTCGCGGATATAGCGTTGCCATTGATCAGCTTGTGCCTTGCCGTGCATCCAGATTCCGACCGAGAGCAGGACCACGGCCGCGAACAGCGAGCCGAACCCTTCCGTCAGTTCCCGGCTCGCGCCGCTTATACCGATCGCATAGGTGGCAACCGCCCAGGTAATCCCGCCGGCGACGAGCGCGCCGACCCAGCCACCATGCACATAGCGCATGGCTTCCGGCCGCTCCGCTTTGCGGAGGAACGCAATCATGGCCACCACGATCAAGAGAGCTTCCAGCCCTTCGCGCAGCAGGATCGTGAAGGCTCCCAAGAAGGTGGACGCCTGCGTCGCGGCGTCGGGCGCGAGCGCGGCCTCGGCATCATCGAACAGGCCGCCCAGCACTGCCACTCGTTCGGTCACGTCATCGGCTGACGTGCTGCTCTCCACAGCGGCGCGATATTCTCCCATCGCGCCTTCGATCCGGGACATGAGGTTCGGGTCGCGCGCCGAGAGCGTCGGTTCGATCGGCTCGAACCCGTCGAGGTAGGCGGACAGCGCCAGTTCCTTTGCAGCGCGCCGGTCGCCGCGCTGGAACGCGGCGAGGCTTTGCGCAAGCTTGGCGCGCGCCACGGCGAGCGGGCTTGGGGCTTGTTGCATCACCTGATCGGGGTGGCGACGCAGATAGGCGAGCACCGCGTCGGCTTTCACCTGCCCGATGCTGCCCGCAAGCGCGGCGGGGGTGAGCGCGACCAGGGTTTTCAGGTCGGGAATTCGTGCCCGCAAGCTCGCGTCCGACTTCCACAGCCGCTCACCCTCGACCGCTTGTGCGTCGGTGGAGGCGAAGCTGCCGGAGCGGAACGCGAGCGCCCAGCGCTGATCGCTAGACAGATCGACGAAGCTCTGCATCGCGGTTCCGTCGATGCCTTGGCTTATCACCTGATAGAGCGCGAACACGCTGCGCTGGCGCGCTCGCTCGGCATCAGTAAAGGCGATCGGTGGCGGGTCGAGCTTGGCGGCGTCGGGACCGTGCCCGTTGCCTGTCATGCCGTGGCAGGACGCGCAGGATTGTCGAAAAACCGCTCCTGCTGTGGAGATGTCCGGTGTCTTGTCCGGGGCGAGCGGAACCGGATAGGCCTTGAGCAGATCGGCGGCGAGCCCGTAGGCGAGCGCCGCGACCTGTTGGGCCGAGCCCTTGCGGGCAATCACGCCTTGGAGCTGCGAAGCCCGTTGGATCAGGGATTGCCGCTCAGGTGTCGCAGGGAGCGCGCGCAGGCGGGTGGACACGCCTGCGGCGAACTCCGTCATCTCCGCGTATTCGGACGCACTTGTGACCGCGCCGTTGGCGACCGCACCGCCATAATCGACCGCCATATAATCGAGCAGACGCCAAGCGGTTTGCACGTCGCCGGGATCGGCCGTCGCCGCAGCGGGAATCAACAGCAGCATAAGCGACGCGACCAGCGCGAGTGCAGGCTTAATCAGCGCGACCCGAAGTGACGGCATATGGGTGATCGTCTCCAAGCTTTACTCGTCGCGCACTATGCGAACAGCTCTCATTAGCAGTATTGGGCGGAGGGCGCGATCACCAAGGCAGCCGATGATGAACATCGCCGCGTCAACGGGCGATCGTCGCCGGCGACAGATCGTGACCGTGAACCGGTCCCGATTGAACGACGCAAGAAAGCGGCGACGAAGGCACGCGAGACGGTGCGATGCGCGATCAAGGTCCGCAATGGAGCCAGCAGTGATCGAGGATACTTTCAGATCACGTACTTGTCCCAGCCTGCATAATGCTCGGCGCTGCGCTTCCCCCTTGGAAAGCTGAGGCCGACGAGCGCAATGCCCGCTACGACCGAGGCCACGGCACCAAGGTGACCAACGCCGTCCAGGAGGAAAGGCGCGGCCACGAGCCAGGCTCCGAACGCGACATTGATCAGCCGCAGCACGCGGGCAACCTCCGCTGTGGCGATGATCGCGACCGTGATGACCAGCGCACCCACAACGTGATCGCTGTTCGCCATCCCGCCTTCCGTGCCGAACAATACCCGGGTGAGCATCAGCAGGACGCCGATGACGATGCTCGCAGTCAGCGTCCATGGCAGGGTCAGACCCTTCTTCGCGTCCGCCCAGAAGGTGCTTGGCGAGGCCATCGCGTCCGAGGTGTCCTCTCCGCCGGCCGCGATCGCGTCGCCTTGGAAGAAGGTGCGGATCAGCGGTTTGCCTTGCCGGCGCGCCCAGAGAAGGAACTGACCCATCGCAATCACCTCGTCGAGCGCGAACGGGATCATGATCAGCATGGCGAGCGCGGCGATCAGCGCCAGCGTGCTCCACGTGCCGATGACGATCGGCTGGCTGATGATGAAGTAGATGCTGACGACGCCGAGCGGGATGACCAGAATGCCGAAGAAGGTCACCATCCACGGCATGGTCCGCCAGCGGTCGCGGGTGCCCATTACCGCCATCAGGATCTCGAGGACATAGCTGACCGTGCCGAGCCCACCATCGGGAATCGGCCAGGCCTTGGACATGTCCGAGGTGATGATCTCCTCGGTGCCGTTGCGTGGATCGCTCAGGGAGCCGGCGAAAAACGGCTCCCAAACGCCGTCAATATGCCCCAGTTGGTAGGCGGTGAGGATGCGCGAGGTGAGAAGGCCGATCAGACCCATGGCGACGATCGGCAGCCGCTGTGCGTCGGTGGATGGCGAATAGGTCCAGCCGGGCGGGATGTTCTTGGGGTCCATCATGCCCGCCATGCTCATGCCCGGCATCATCGGCACGAGCACCGACAGGGCGATCACGGCCGAGCCGATGAGCAGGTTGTTGTTGTACTGAGCGGCGCTCGGGCTCCAGAAGATCAGCGGGGCGAAGAACAGCCAGATGCCGACGAACGCCACCGCCCACTGCGCCCATGTCTTGGTGCGCGGAACGAGCGACAGCGCGCCGAACAGCACGATGGCGAGGCCGCTGACGACATCGCTGATGGCCAGCGCGTTCGCCCGCCACTCAATCGACGGCAACCCGCGATCAATCGTTACGAAGCGCGCGGCCTCGCCGACGCTCTGCGTGGTCACGGAGTCGTATATGAGCGGGCTGGAGGCGAGCCACAGCCCAAGACCGATGTTCGCGTAAAGAGCCCAGCGCGCACGGCGCTCGTCCCGGTCCATTATGGCCATGTGATCGCCGTGTGCACCGTGACCGGTCATCGCCATGTCCGCCGCGCCAGGTCGGTGCCCCATGGCAGCATGGTCCATGCTGCTATGGTCCGCAGCCCCGTGATCCATGTCGGCCATTCCACCGCCTGCCGCTGCGGGTTGTTGGCCCGGCGCTACAGGTTCGGCCTCTGGCTTATCGTGCCAGGCAACCAGATTCTCGTTAAGCTTGTTGTTCCGATACCAGGCCCGCGGGTGGCGCTTCAGCGCGGCGACGATCGTCGGCAGCGTGTCCCGGAGGCGATGCTTCGGTTCCCAACCGAGCAGCAAGCGGGCGCGTGAAATATCGAGGATATAGTGGTCGTTGCTGCTGTCGATCATCCAGGGCTGGATGAAGTCGTCGCTGCCGAGCGCTTCGTTCTGCAGGATGATCCCGGCTTTCGCGAGCGGCTGCGGAATCCGGATCGTCTTCCAGCCCTCGCCGTGGAGCGCCTCGCCGACGATGTCCTGGATCTCGGCATAGCCGGGTGCGTCGGGCTCGCCGATGAGCAGCGGCAGTTCTGACGGCAGTTCGTGCCGCCGATCGACCAGACGCAGCACGGCGTCAGCCAAGTCGTCGCGGTGCACCGATGACTGCGCCGCACACAGCATGCCGGGATAAAAATGCGAAATCAGGCGGTGCTCGTAAATCTGCGATATCTGCTGCGCGAGAAAAGCCGAGCGTCCGTCGTCGTCGTAAACTCCGGCGGCGCGCATATAAACGACGGGGATGTTTCCGTGGCGCTCATGCAGCAATGTCTCGGCGTCGACCTTGGACTGCGGATAGGCCCAGGACGCGCCGATCGGCGAGTCCTCGTTGATGCGCTCGTCGGGTGTGGGGGTCGGCTTATGAACGAGCATCGTGCTGGCGAAGACGAATTGTCCGACTTCGAACGATTGCAGCCCGTCAATCAGCCGGCGGGTGCCCTGCACGGTGACCTTGTCGTAGAGCGGATTGGGGTCACCCGTGATATCATAATAGGCGGCGAGGTGGATCACCGAGGCGATGCGGTTGCCGTACCGTGCGCGCACCTCGTCAAGCGCAACTCGGACCGCTTCGTCTGACCCGAGGTCTATGTCGATCGCCGCCGCGGGCGGCGGTGGGTCGGGAGGGCCGGCGCGATCAAGGCCGACGACCGTGTAGCGCTCGCCGAGCTGGGCAATCAGCGCTGCGGCGATAAAACCGCTCGCACCCGTGATGAGGACGACTTCGCCACCCTGGCCGCTGCCGGCTTCACTGCGTTTGCCATCGGTCATGACTTTGCCACCCTTGTTCATTCATCTCTGAAAACACTGACAGGCCCACCCGGACCAACCCTCTCGCACGCCCAGCTTTGCAGCGCGACGCGGCCTTCCCGCAAGCGCCTGTGGGCGACTTAGGGCGTCGGACACGTAAGCTCAGTCCAAGCGGGGGGTGTCTTGGGAGGCGAGGGTTAAGCCGCGTAAGTGGGTAAAAGAAGGTGGAAGGCCTGAGCGGCGCTTGCGTGGACGGTTGGTCCATAGCGCTTACATGCCCGACGCGGGTGGCGCGAGGGTGCCTAGCCATGCCACGAGCGCCAGGATGCCGATCACGCAGGCTGTCTCGACCGCAAGGCTGGCCCGCAGCGCCGTAAGCGCCCCGCCATGGTCGTTCATGGCAATCGAGCGCTCGAAGGCCGGCGTGAGGCGGAAACGATTGAGTGAAGCGAGCCCCAGCATCGCTGCGAACAAGACCAGTTTGGCGAGCAGCAGCAGGCCGTAGAGTGTCGTCCCCAAGGCCGTGAAATTGGTCGGCCCGACGAGCAGCCAACTATTGATCAAACCAGTTACCACCAGGGTAACAACAACGAGCGTACCAACGGAGCCAAACCCGTGCAGGGCGCGATGGGTCAGCCGAAGGTGCGCAGCATCGATCTCCTCGGCGCGCCGCGCCATCAGGAGAAGCAATCCGAACAGCGCCCCGACCCACAGACCGGCAGCAAGGAGATGGAGGATGTCCGCAGTGAGGTGAAGCCATCCCGTGCTTCCCTCGCTCGCGGCACCATGCCCGTTCCACGCGAGTGTCGCCAATGCCGCGGCTGCCGCAATCATGGCCATAGCCAGCCATGATGCTCTGCCTCGCGCCAGCAGGGCTGCACCGCCGGCGATGACGAGCGCCACCATACGCACCTTCCAGGCGGTGCCAACCGCCGACCCTCCGAGCAGCGCGGCCGCAGCAGCCTGATCGATCGGCCAGAACGGAGATCCGGCCATCGCCGAGGCCATGAGGATCAGGCCAGCGGCCGAGAGAAGCAACCCGAGCGCCGCGCTTGCCGTGAGCCAAGGCCGCAGCGCGATTGCATCATCGCGCTCGCCAAGGCGAAGGCCGTAGAGGCTGAAGGCCGACAGGCCGAACAGCGCCGCCAGGACCAGGTACAACGCCAAGCGGATGGCGACGGTCGGCCAGTCGAGCATTCGCTCACTTCACCGTGAAATTGTAGCTGCCGGTGATTTTATGTGTGTCGCCAGAGACGACCTGCCAGTCGACGCTGTAGCGTCCACGCGGGAGACGCTGCTTCGGGGTGATGGTGAGCGTCCGGCCATCGGCGCCGACTGCGGCGCTGCTGGGCATTTTCATGGCCGCCATGCCCGGCATCGCTGCCATGGTAAGGTCGGCCTTGGAGAAAGCCGGCACGAGTTTCTCGCTGAACTGAAGGCTGATCTTCTCGGGGGTCGCGACGGCCGCGTTGGCGGCGGGGCTGGAGGACACCAGCTTCGGGTGCGCGTTCGCCACGCCGCCTGCGAAGAATAAGGCCGCGGCGGCAGTCGTGATGAACAAGCGACGCATCAGGGTAATCTCCATTTCGATTGGGTTCACCTGTATTACGCAGCCGGGCGGGTCACCCCTCACGATCTTTTTCGTGCCGACGCACCGCTCTCGATGAGGGGCCGGCGGTGGCGGCGCGTATTCAGAAGGGAGCATGGGGCGCTTTTCACCGCGTCTCCTCTCGAGACGAACTGTGGCCGCGGGCCTGGACGGGCGCATGCGCGGGGTAATGATGAGGTTGCGATTGACCGATCAAGGCTGGACGGGCGACCCCGAGGAGGTCATCGACTGTCTGATTGTGGGCGGCGGTCCAGCGGGCCTCATGACCGCGATCTATCTGTCGCGGTTTCTCAGGAGCTGCGTCGTCTATGACGCGGCGGCAGGGCGCGTCGCCTCCATCCCGCACTCGCGCAACCTGCCAGGATTTCCCGGAGGCATTTCCGGCGTCGCGTTTCTTGCGCGATTGCAGGCTCAGCTGCGCGAATATGGCGGTACGGTCCAGAGAGGTGAGATTGACGCAATCGTCGCGTCAGGCGACCACTTCTCGGCAAGCTGCGAACTGAACGTCCTGTATGCGCGGACCGTTGTCCTTGCGACGGGCGTCGTCAACCGGCGTCCCGAGATGCCTGATGCGATGCATGACATCGGCGTGGCGCGTGGGCTTCTCCGCTATTGCCCGATCTGCGATGGTTATGAGGCCCGGCGCATGAACGTGGCGGTGCTCGGCGGCGATGGTCATGGTGCTGAAGAAGCCGAATTCCTGAGGGCTTATGGGGCCAAGGTCACGCTTCTGGCCGAACGCTCGCTCGATCTTGGGCCGACCGAACTTGCCAAGCTGGACCAGCAGGGCATTGATGTCGCCCCCTCGCCTGTCGGGCAGTTGCGTCTTGGCGAGTGTGTCGAGGTGAGGCTGGCCAATGGCTTGGAGCTACAATTCGACACGCTTTACCCCGCACTCGGCTCATCACCTCGGACGCGGCTTGCCTCTTTGCTCGGAGCACAGCTCAGCGAATCCGGGTGCGTGCTAACCAATGCCCACCAACAAACCTCGGTTAAGGGTCTCTACGCAGTCGGCGACGTCGTGGAAGGGCTCGATCAGATCAGCGTCGCAGCCGGACAAGCGGCGATCGCTGCGACCGCAATTCATAACCTGTTGCGCGACCGCGACAGTGGATTGTCATCCGCCCTCGCCGGGCTGTATTCCGCTCGGAGCGTACCGCCGACGTAGCGGGAGCCATTGGCGGTGCGACGAGCGAACACCGCCAACAAAGCGCTGATCGCCGGCTCGCTTGTCATCTTCTTCGGCTGCTTCGCGCTTATTCGTATCCACACGACGATCGGCGACACGGCCTTTCTCCGTTCGATGATCCCGTACCACGATCCCGTGGCTCGCGCGCGAGTGCATCGAGACAGTGTGCTATTATCAGGGTCGGGGTTCCTCGACACGCCCGAGCGGAGCCGGGATCGCTGGCGGCATCCTACGGCACGAAGGTCGGCGCTGCCGCATTCTCCTTCGAACCGCGCCAACACGCGAGCGGCTACTAAGCGTCGGGCCCCTCAGAACGCCAAGTGGTTTATTCCGCCATGCATGAAGGTTCCGCCGAGGAACCCCTGAATTGAGATCGCGAGCGTCATCAGGCCAAGCACCACCCAATACAACGACCGCGACCGCTCGGGACCCTTGCGGTGGCGGGCTGCCATCCAAGCCAGCACGACGCCGAAGACCGCGATCGATGTTCCGAGCCAGCGATGCGTCATCAGGATAGGGTTGCGGTCGGTCAGGTAGAACCCGCCTGCGAACCAGCCCAGGAACGCCGCTGCGATCGCTCCCAGCGCGCCGACCACCAGCATTATGTGTGCGACATGCTGATAGTCCCGGTTGCGGCGCCATAACCCGAACAGCTCTAACCCGAACGCGCCGATGAACATGGCGATGGGAAAATGAATGACCATGGTGTGCAGCCGGCCCAGCCAGCTCACAAGCCGTTCGCCGAAACTCTTGTTCTTGTTGGCGGTCTCCTCGTGCATGCCGCCCATGTCCATGTCGTCGCCGGCGATGTCGCGGCCACCCATGTTCATGTCCACAGTCGACATAGAGCCCATGCCCATGTGGCCGTCGCCAGCGTCCGCCCCATCTGCTTTCTGCGTCTCGGCTGCGCTGTTAGCGACCGGCCCGGGACCCGCCCCGAGCGCATTGTGATCTTCGTGCGCCGATGCCGACGTGCTGACTGATATTGCAACCGCAAGAAGTATAGCGAAGGTCCCGCCTCGTTTGCCGCCCATCACCTGACCCCTTGATCCGTGTTCATCCATTCCCGTTTACGCACGCCCGGCCTTCTCCCCTCACCCGCCCATTAGCTCTTTCCGTGAGACTTTTCGTCTGCTTCGACGCGAACTGGATGGAGGAGTCACGCTGGCAGCGGCAGGCGCGTCCTGCCGGCCCTAACCAGAAAAATCGCCGATCAGCTGCCGTGGCGGGCGAACAAGCGGCGTCCGCCGGTGCCGAAGGCGACCACGTCATAGGCCTGCGCCTTGACGCCCGGCACTTCCATTCCCGGCGAGCCGAGCGGCATACCGCCGACCGCCAGGCCCCGCACGCCCTTGGGCCGGGTCGCAAGAGCCCGCTTCATGTCGGCGATCGGCACGTGGCCCTCGAAAGCCATGCCATCGGCGATCGCGGTGTGGCAGGACGAGAGGTCCGCGGGAACGCCCGCGCGCTTCTGCAGCGCCGGGCGGTTAGAATCATCGACGACGCGCACCTGCCGGCCGAGCTGCTGCTGCACCTGCGCCGCCCACTTGGCGCAACAGCCGCAGCCGGGGTCGCGGTGCATAACGATCGGGGTAGCCGCGCTGGCGGCAACCGGAACCAACAAGGCTGCGGCAGTAAGCGCAAATCGCAACGCTGACTTCATGGAAAAATCTCCTTGGTCATTCCTCCCGTTGCTCGCTGGGGGCGGGAGGAATGAGGCTTATTACTGAGGACGCTTGCCCATCGACCGGAGCATCGCCTGGAGTTCACCGATGCTCTTGTTCTGCTCGGCAATCGATTTCTGAGCCATTTGCCGGGTCTTCGCATCGGGCGACTCCCGGAGAACGATCTGCGACATGGCGATCGCACCGCGGTGATGCTCGATCATCTTGCGGACCCACGTCTCGCTCGCATTAGCGCCCTTGGCCTTCATCATCTTTTCATGCATCGCCATTTCGGCGGGCATGAAGGGCGTGTTCATGCCAGGCATGTTGTCGTGGTTCATGCCTTGCATTTTCGAGTGGTCCATGCCCTGCTGAGCCAAAGCGGGGCTCGCCGACATCGCGGCCAGAGCCAGAAGCGTTACTGCCTTGAACATCGATTTCTCCTTCTTGGCCTTGGCCAACGCAACAAGACTAGTTGGCCTTAGAACCATGTGCGAATGCCCAGAACGAGGCTGGTCGACGCCGCGCCCTGGCCTTCGGCGCGCGCGAAGCGGGCTGTGTCCCCGAAGCTGCGGTCGTACGATATGCCCACATAGGGCGCGAACTCGCGCCTGATCTCGTAGCGGAGACGCAGACCGAGTTCGGCCGTGGAAAGGCCTGAGCCGATGCCGATTTCCGGCACGTCCTGCGCGGCGAAGTTGAGTTCGGCGCGTGGCTGAAGAACCAGCCGCTGCGTGATCCGCTGATCGTAATAACCTTCCAGGCGCCCCAGCAGGTCGCCCTTGTTGGACAGGAACAGTGCGCCCTCGACATCGAAGAAGCCGGGTGCCAGCGTTTCGAAGCCGACCGACGCATAGACGCGCGAGGGGTTGGGCTTGAAATCGTAGCGGACGCCAAGCTGTATATCGGTGTATGGGCCAATGGCGCGCGAATAAAGCGCCTGTACCTCCGCCGCTTCCAGACTTCCCCCGATATTCCCTTCGCCCTCGGTCTTGAGCACCAGCCGGTTGATATCACCCCCATACCAGGCACTGCCGTCCCACCGGTAACCATCGCGACCGTCCCGGATCTGGACTTCAGCCAGATTGAATATGACCTGGGAGAAATTCTGCCCGCCGTGCATCGACCGCAGATGCTGCTGCGAATGCGCCATAGCAGCGGCAGAGTAGACCTGGTCCGCGGCCCGATCGGTCGGGATGGGCGGCGGCGGAGCGGTGCCGGCCTGAAGGTTGGTGCCGATCATCGCCGCGCCCGTGGCTGAGGGCATGCTTCCCATGCCGTGTCCCGGCATGCCTTGCATCGCGCCCGAACTTTGGCCCATTCCCGGCATCGATCCATGGTCCATGCCTTGCATAGCACCTGGCTCAGCGGGGTTGGCGCCGCCGGACGCACCTGGCATCGCGGACATGTCGTGCCCCGAACTGGCATCAGGTTTGGCTTCAGGCATATTCATACCGGGCATGGCGGACATGTCATGACCGGCGTGAGGATCAGCAACAGCCGGTCCACCGACCGGAGGCTTGGCGGACCGACTTGCGGCAGGCTTGGCCCCCGATCCCGCCTTCGCGCGCGGTGTCGACCTGGCGGCAGGCTTCGCGGACTCCTTGTGCACGGCGGGCTTGGTCGCTGAGGGCTTCTTGGCGGCAGGCTTTTTTACCGCTGGCGCCTTTGGCGGCGGCATCTTCATGCCGGGCATGTTGGAATGGTCCATCTGCGCGGCCGCCGGCGTTGCGAGGCCAAGCGCCGCGCCGCCGGCGATCAGGAGGAACTTAGGCTGCATCGCGATTCTCCTCGCCCATCGGGCGAACCGTCACGACACGCATCATCCCCGCGGTCATGTGATAGAGATTGTGGCAGTGGAACGCCCAGTCGCCGGGCGCATCGGCCGTTACGTCGAATGTCATCTTACCGCCGGGCGCCACATTCACCGTGTGCTTGCGAGGCGCGAAGTCGCCATGTCCGGTCACCAGCTCGAAGAAGTGGCCGTGCAAATGAATTGGGTGCGGCATCATCGTGTCATTGACCAGGGTGACGCGCGCGCGCTCGTCCTTGCGGAACGGGATGGGGTCGGCAGGGTCGCTCATCTTCTGGCCGTCAAAGCCCCACATGTAGCGCTCCATATTGCCCGTCAGGTGGATCTCCAACTGACGCGACGGGGCGCGAACGTCCGGGTTGCGGTCGAGCGCGACAAGATCGCGATAAGTGAGCACGCGATGATCCGCGTCCTCCAGCCCCTGCGGCGGCTCGCCCGTGCGGTCCTTCGGCATCGGCGAGATGGTCTGCACTCCCGGTCCCATCTTGACGCCGGGCGCGTTCTTGGGGTTGCGCATGTTCATGTCCATGCTGCCGCCTGACCCATGATCCATCCCGGCCATGCCGCCGCTGCTCATCTGACCATGGTCCATGCCCGCCATCCCGGCAGCGCCCGCCGCCATTTGGCTATGGTCCATCCCTGGCATAGCGCCGCTCATCTGGTCGCCCCCCATCCCAGCCATGCCGGCCATCGCAGCGCCTACCGCCTTCGTTCCGTGATCGGTGGGCTCTTTCCACCCGGTGAGCTTCCACAGGTTGCGCGAGGCATTCTGCATCAACGTGGGATCCGGCCCGCGCTTTGCGACCGGGTTCTCGTCCGCCATACCGGACATCCCCTCCATCCCGCTCATGTCCATGCCCATGTCGGTCATGGTCAGCAACGTGCGCGGGCGGAGCGGCGGGACCGGGGCGATCATGCCCTCGCGCGGGGCCAGTGTCGCGCGCCCCATGCCGGATCGGTCGATCGCCTCGGAAACGAAGCTGTAGGCGCGGTCCTCGGGCGTCACGATCACGTCGAAGGTTTCCGCGACGCCGATCTGGAATTCGTCCACGGTTACCGGCCGGACGTTCTGGCCGTCGGCCTGCACCACCGTCATCGGCAAGTCAGGGATGCGCACGTTGAAGTTGGTTTGCGCCGCAGCATTGACGATGCGCAGCCGAACCCGCTCGCCCGGTCGGAAGAGGCCCGTCCAGTTGTCGTAAGGGCCAAAGCCATTGACGAGGAAGGTGTAGGTCGACCCCGTAACATCCGCAATATCGGCCGGGTCCATGCGCATCTTGCCCCATTCCATCCGATCCTTGAGGCGCATCTCGCGGCCGGCGAGCAGCCCGCTCAGCGTCGGGCGCTGATAGTTGAAATAGGCGCCGCCCATCTGCTTGAGCTTGCGGAAAATTTCCTCGCCCGTCATTTCGCTATGGTCGGAGAGGACGATCACATGCTCGCGGTCGAACGCGATCGGGTCGGCACCGGCCGGATCAATCACGATGGGTCCGTAGAGCCCTGCCTGCTCCTGTTCGCCCGAATGGCTGTGATACCAGTAGGTGCCCGACTGCAAGATCGGGAATTCGTATACGAAGGTCGAACGCGCCTTGATGCCAGGGAAGCTGATGCCGGGCACGCCGTCCATTTGGAACGGCAGAATGAGCCCGTGCCAGTGAATCGAGCTATCCTCGTCGAGATTGTTGGTCACTGCGAGACGGACGTTCTGGCCCTCCTGGAGGCGGACGAGCGGTGCGGGCACGGTGCCGTTGACGCCGATTGCCGGCGTGGTGATCCCGTCCATGACGAGCTTCATCCTGTCGATCGTCAGCGCGATGTTTGTGCCCGACACGGTCGGCAGGGGCCTGGCGATGCCGCGCGACACAGGTTGCGCCCAAGCCGGCAGGTAGGCCGACATGGCCAGCGTGCCGCCAAGCATGGCGGTTCCGCGCATTACGTCGCGCCGGTTTAGATTGCGGCTCATGCCTTTCCTTCGCTCCAGTTCAATGCTTGCGGCCGGCGGCGGGGGGGGGGGGCGCCGACCTTATCTTTCATTACGCGCAAATAGGCTCATCCCCTCACGCGAAGTCGAGAATTTTCGATAATCTTTCACGCGCACGCCGGAGCCGCGTCTCCACGGCCTTTCCGCTGATCCCCAGCGCGGCGGCGGTTTCCGCCTGGGACAAGCCCTCCACGGTCCGCAGCAAAAGCGTCTCCTTGAGCGTGGCCGGCAGCTCGGACACCGCGCGCGAAAGCCGCGCAAGCTCTGCGCGATCGAAGGTGATGGCGTCGGCACCCGGCGCCTCGTCCCGCTCACTCTCCATGGTGTCGGGCGGCAGCGAAGAGGCGAACGATAGTATCTGGCGTATGCGCCGCCGCCTGTGCCAGTCGCGGCTCTTGTTGATCGCCACGCGGGTCAGCCACGCAGCGAGCGGCCGATCTCCGTCATACTTTCGCAAGTTCTGAAAGGCGGCCACGAAGCATTCCTGAGTGAGGTCAAGCGCCTCTTCGGCGTCGCCGATATGCGAGCGGATCAGGCGGTAGACCGGTCTTTGGTGCCGCCGCATGATCTCAGCGAACGCAGCCTGACGTCCGGCGAGCGTCAAGGCGGCGAGTTCGCCGTCCGTGCAGGCCGCGAGATCAAGGCTCACCGCGCGTCTGCGGTCAGCGCCTTCACCACCGCGCGGTCAAACGTCCTCGCCTGGTCGGGCCGCAGGATCTGCCGCATCGCGAACATATGGTTCAACGTCTCCTTCTGGAGCTCACCCATCGCGCCGTGCGAACGATCGACGGCGGCCGCGACCTGCGGCCCGTTACCATGTTCGGCCTCGATGGCGGCGGCGAGCCGGGCGTTGTCGGCTCTGAGTTCCAGCTCCAAGGCACGCCTTCGAACGGTGAAGTGAGACTCCAGCATCTGGAGCTTGGTCTGTTGAGCTTCGTCCAGCTCGAGCCCGTCGTGGAGCAAGCTGTGAAGCTCAACGCCCGGGCTTGGCGGGGAGGGGAATAACTCACGTCCAGCCCACACGCCTGCGACCGCCGCCACGAACGCGACGATGGCGATCAGCATCGCCCTCCGGGCGCCGCTCGTCACTGGAACGCGAGCAAGGTCGAAGGCGCTAGCGGCATGGCAGGCCCGAAGGGTGTTAGCGTCGGCACCTGCGCAGTCGCCGCTGTGGACGACAATCCGCCGCCCACCACTCCCAAGGCGACTGCGCCTAGCGCTGCCAGCATGCCGGATCGCAGCGTAACTCCGCCGCCCGCGCGCCGCTCCGCCGCGATCAACCGCATGACATCGCCTTCCAGTTCAGCAAGCCGTGGATGAAGCGGTTGCTCGGCAAGGCGGCGCAACGCGCTGTCTAAATTCATGTCCATGTTCATTCCTCCGCCGTCCTCACATCCATTACGCACGGCCGGTGAACACCCCTCGAGTCCGAAGCGAGCGAATGTCACACACCCCCCGGACGCGGCTGCGCACTCTTCCATTGCGTCCAATCGCTCGCAGCTGGCTACGCAGCCGACAATCCACGCGTCCCGCTGTTCAAATTCCTTGGCAACTCTGTTTGCAGGCCGAGCGCGCCACTGAGCGGACGCCGCGGCGTTAGAAATAGAGGAGCCGGGCGACACCGGTCGGCACGGCTCTTCCGCTGTTTACAAATGAATGTGCTATCTCTTGGAAACCCTAGGGGCTGTTGAAAAACGTGCCGCTGGTAGCCGGGTCCGGTTGGGGGCGGAATGACACCCCAAAGCATAGCGATCCCGTCTCGCATGGGATCGAGAAATGGGAAAGTGACTATCCCTCCCGTTGCGGCGGCAGCCTTCGATATGTCGCTTTTACTTTCCCGGCCGCAAGCCATCTGGGTAGTCGTTCATTGTACCTCGGCGCACAGCGATATGGAAGAACCCAGATCGCCGCACGATCGCTTCAGCCTTACGAACGCAACTAGCTGCCCGCTTGTCGTCTGAAACCAAATCGATTTTCCGTTGCTTATCTGGCAATTCTCTTAACCAATCGCGAACTTCTCGCTCTTTCGACATGACCATATCTTGGATTTGAAAATGGCATACCCCCTCTTCGACATGAACATAAACGGGATAGCCAAGAGACTGTCCTGCTAACGATAGCGCCAGTGCCATGTATGTATTGGTCATGCGTACACGCCTAACACGTATGATCGGCTCCGCAATAATGCTGTCTGCTCGCCGCCTATTCCCGATTGGGAAGGCGCAGCGAGAAAGCTGGGCAGGATCGTTCTCTTGATGCGCCTAGGGGAGCTACTTTCTCGAAATCTGTTCCCGATTGAGTTTTCTCAAAACAGCCCGTCGTACATGGGAAAGCGGGAATATTTCTGCACGGCAAATGGCCGGTTTCGAAACGCCGAGACGATTTACTGAACGGCAGGATTTGGGCGGTTCCTGCCGTCGCCGTCAAACGCTGGTATGCCAGTCAGCGTCAGAGTGTCCGGCAGCGCACGGTTTTGACGGCTTGCCGGACAAGATCGGCGCGCAACGGGTTTACGGACACGTTCTGTTCGCTCCTAGCGTACGCAAAACTCACTTTCGTGTCGTGACCCCAATGTGAGCATGAGGGCACCGATATCGAGCAAGCTACGCTGAATGCGAGCACAGCGTCGTTGAGCGCGAGCACGCGCGGTCGCCCGTTCTCACCAAGCGTGAGCAGGAATCTACGCTGATTGCGAGCAAGACAAGCTGTAAGCGTGGCCTGAGGGCCGCCTTGCCCGTTTGGCCGTAGCCGGGATGCTTATCGTCTTTGACGAGGGCGCGGGCGGTGCGGGAAGTTTTCGGTTCTGAGACTGGTCGTACGAGCGCTCGACGGCCTCGGTGGAGGTGGAGGCGATCCGCGAGCGGTGGGCCGGGATGGTCAACAGCGCGCTGGAACACGCCCAGGTAGCCGAGCGGGTCGATCACCGCAGTTACGAGCGTCAGGGGCTGGATATCGAACCGACCGTGAAGATGGGCCATGCGTCGGCCGCGATCGAGCGGCGCGCGTCGGCCGAGCAGATCGCGGCCGGCAAGGAGCCGCACGCCGTTACCCCGCGCGGGCAGATGAACGAGGCGATCATGGAGAAGCGGGGGCTGGGCTTCTACATCGAGCGTGGTCAGGAGCGGATACGGGAGTGGTCCCACCAACTCCGCGAGCGTGCCGATCTAGCGATGCAGGGCATGTCCAGCTTGGTCCAGGGCGCAGCGCGGGCGATGCGATCGGGGCTACAGACCAGCAGCGAGGGCGGGTTCGGGGCGGTGCCGGCGCTCGACCAGTCACCCCAGCGCGACCAGGTGCCGGCGATTGAGCTGGACCAATCGGGGCAGCGTGGGCGCGATCGGCAGCGAGAGCAGGAGCTAGACCGTCAGCGTGGACGTGACGGGCCGGATATCGGGTTCGGGCGGTAGGGTCGCTGTCGAAGAATCGTTTTCGGCAGAGTGTAAGGTAATGCTTGACAAATGTCAGGAAATGCCTTACAATGTGTCTATGATTAAAACATACACCAGCAAGGCGCTCGAAGCCTTCGCCACCAAGGGAGATGGCTCAAAACTTCCCGTCCAGAACCACAACCGCGTTCGCCGCATCCTGCTCACGCTGGATGCTGCCACGAAGCCCGAGGACATGAATGTTCCGGGCTTTCGCTTTCATGGGTTGAGCACCAAGCCCAAACGATATGCGGTCGATGCCAGCGGCAATTACCGGGTCACATGGGCTTGGGATGACGGCGATGCGATCGACGTGAACATCGAGGACTATCACTAGGAGGGTGTCCCCCCTCCTAAAAATCTGTCAGTCATTGCTTGACATGTAAGGCTTTAGTTTACACATAGGACTTACACAGAGACGCATGATGATCCGGGATCGGCCCGGACAGGAGACAGATGATGAACCAGCTCGTATCCGGCCTTGCCCCGATGCACCCCGGTGAGCTGCTGCGGGAGGACATTCTGCCCGCGCTCAACAAGCCCAAGGCGGAGATCGCCAGGCTGATCGAGGTGTCGCGGCAGACCCTCTACGATATCCTCGCTGAAAAGCAGGATGTCACCCCGACTATGGCGCTTCGGATCGGCAAGCTCACCGGCACCACGCCCGAAATGTGGGTGAACATGCAGCGCAATTACGACCTGCGCGTGCAGGCCGTGAAGGATGCCGATATCATCGCGCGTATCCCGACCTTGGAAGCCGCCTGATCCTTTCTCGATTTCCCGTCGAGGTCGAGCCATTTCGGGAAAAGTGAATTGGGAACAAATTCTGGGAAAAGCCCGCCTCGCCGCCCGCTTTACGCCGACAGCGAGGCGGGCTTTCTCATACGCCCTCGTTTCAGAGAAGCGCAGGTCGGACCTGCAAAAAGGGCTTGCAATGTAGGATTCTAAATCGTTCACCCTTTGTTCCGCACTCATGGTGAGTCGGGCTTGGGTGGTCCGCCGCAACGGTCGGGCCGTCCATGCTGTAGATGATCGTCATCAGGAGAATGCATGCGTACGTTGCTTACCGTCATTTCGGCCCTTCTCTGCACCACGCCGCTCGCGGCGCAGGAGATGAAGGCTCCCCCACTCCCGACACCGCAAAACTCCAAGGGGTCGGGCAAGGACCTCCAGGTCGAGTACCTAGCCCAGCAATACGGTATCTCGGCCGCGGAGGCGGCAGAGCGTGTCGACGTCCTCCGCGATGTCCAGCAAATCGTGGACGTCGCGGTCGCCAGCGATCCGGACGGCTTCGCGGGCCTGTGGGTGGAGCACACGCCGACGTTCAAGATCATCGTCGCATTCACCGGCCAGGACGAGCGCAAGGCGTTCCTGGATCAGATTCCGGCGAAGCTGCGGCGCTATGTGCAGCTGCGCAACGCGACCAAATCGCTCGCGGCGGCGCAGCAGGACCTGGATGCGATCTTGAAGGCCATCACCGCCGCCAAGCTTCCCTTCGAGACGTATTTCGAGCCGAGAAGCCAGAATTATGTCGTCACGGTGAAAGACCAAGCGGCTGCTCAGACGGCCCGGGGCTTGATCCCCCCGACGTTGCGCTCGGCCGTGAAGGTCGAGGTGGGGCCGATTCTACAAACCTTCCAGACCAACGTGCGGCCAGGCGATGCGGTCTATGGCGGATGGGAGCTGGTCGACTCGACCGGGCGCGCGACCTGTAGTTACGGTTTCGCCGGAAGGGACAGCAACGGCCGGGACTCGATCCTGACCGCCGCCCACTGCCGGACGAACCCGCCCTACGTGGTCGGGTCCGATGGTAGCCACCTGGTGCAACTGCCGGCCGCAACGGAGACGCGTTATGGCGACCTCTATGATTTCCGTTATCATCCGGTGGTCGGCCTTAGCACCGGGTACTGGGTCTATTTCCAGAACTCCAAGGCGGTGACCGATTACCCGTCCTACGTGAACACGGTTCCGGGCTTCTATGGAGATGGCTATTTCACCACCCGGGGTACGCTCAAGCAGTCGTCCTACAACTCGAACCACTATATCGGAATGCCCGTGTGCAAGAGCGGCATGACGACCGGCTTCACCTGCGGCACCGTCCAGTCAAGCTCGGTGTCGGGCACCGATGATCGAGGCGTGAGTTATTCGAGCTTCGTGAAGGTCAGCGGATCGAGCCAGCAGGTGATCGCCTTCGGCGGCGACAGCGGGGCGCCTGTATTCTCATACCCGAACGGCTCGTACGAGATCGTCGCCTATGGCATTCTCAAGGGAGGCAGCACCGACGCTTATGGGCGTCCCTGCACCGGGAGCGCTTGTTCGTTCTCATATATGCCGATCGATCGGGTGAACGACAGGGTTCCCTTCCTGATCCACACCACCCAAGGGCTATTGGTGCCTTGAGCGCCCGAGCGGTCCCGATGATGTTGGCGTTAGGGGCGCTCGCCGCCTGTAACGCTGACCGGGAGAAGAAGGTATGGCCGTTCGCGGTTGGCCAAAGCTCGGGCGTGACGGTCGTGACCGAGCTGCCGGAGGCCGCGAACCGGTTGCGGAACGCCACACGGGATTATGGCACCTTCTTCGTGAAGGATGGCTGCCTTCAGGTCCGCGTCGGCTCCACCGTCCTGACGCCGGTCCTGCCGCTAGGATCGACCCTCGACGCTCGCGGCGACGCGATCGTCGTGGGAGGTAGGCGGTTTCCGATCGGGCGGGAGTACAGCCTGCCCTTTGCTTCGGAGGTCGGCGCCGAAGCCGGCGAGGCGGCCGCCTCGATCGGCTTGCCCGATAGATGCTCTCAACGGCTCCTTAGCATGGGCTCGCCCGGGTAGGTGTAGGGGCTTGCAATCGTAGCGGTGTCTGCTCGCCAACAGCGCTATTTCCTGCTCACGCTATCTGCCACTGGCGCGTGGCACCGTGCTCGAATTAGCTGCCAATGTGCTCGCCATCATCCGGCGCTGCTCGCAAACGAGGCGTCGCACTCACGTTATCTGCCAACAGCTTCGACCGCCAAGGGGAGGTCGATCAGACGGCCATAGGTTGTCCCGTTTCTCCATCTGCACCGGGCAGTTTCGGGAAAAGCCAATCGGGAACACATTTCGGGAAAATGGCGCCCTCGTTGCCATCGAGCGCGCCTTCCCGCCGTCAGCCGTCCCACGCGACCTTCGTTTGAGGGAAAGGAGATGACCACCAAGCGGGGGCGTGGTAGCCCTCAGCTATGCCAGCACCGAAGCGCGACGCGCTTCGCACTCTATGCGTGGGAACCGCTGAGCCTCCGCCAAAGCAGGCGCGGGACCGGCCTATCTTGGTTGAGCGGCTTCCAACTGGCGCAGCAGCCGGTGAGCATCGAACGGCTTGGGGAGGAAGGTGGTCTGAGGCGGTAGCTCGCTGTCCGGGATATGGAGATTGCCCGACACCACGAACAACACCGTCGGCGGAAACCGCTCGCGGACGTAGTGGGCGAGCTTCACGCCATCCATCGAGCCCGGCATCTGCACGTCGGTCAGGACGGCGCGGACCTCCTTGTGGTGGTCGAGGATGCGGATCGCGTCGTCGGCGTTCTCGGCCTCGAACACCCGCCACCCGGCGGCCTCGAAGAAGTCCACCAGATCGAAGCGGATCAGGGCTTCGTCCTCCACGATCAGGATCGTCTTGGTGCCGATCGGCGTACTCTGGCCCACGCTTACTTCCCGGTCACGATTGCGGCGTCTCCGAGCCGCGCTTCCAACTGAAAAACCAAACCTTCCGGCCGGTAGTCGGTTGCGGCCTGCCCCCGGAAATATGATCGAAGCGACCGCTCGATGAGGGTGGACCCGAAACCCTTCCTTTCTGACGACCTCGCGGGCGGGCCATGACAACAACGCATTTCTGCGGCCCGCCGCTTGTCAGAACTGTTCTGGAAACCTGCTTCGCAAAAGCGCTTGCCGGCTACGGGTTTGGAGAGCCCATTGGCACGGAGCGTGAGCACAACGCCCCGTTTGCAAGCAGCGCCGGATGATGGCGAGCACACTGGCAGATAATTCGAGCAGGACGCTCCCCGCCAGTGGCAGAAAGCGTGAGCAGGAAATCAGGCTGTTTGCGAGCACACGCCGCTACGATTGCAAGCGCCTACAAGTAAGATCTCGCGCCGGCTATCTGGGCGAGCTTGGCGTAGGATTCCGCCCCCTCCCGCAAACGCCCCCAACCAACGGCTGCAATTCGACCACAAGCGGCGCGAAGATCCGAAACTGCGATCGGGCTTGCAGATGGTCAAGAGAAGTGGACTTGCTGTGGCTGGCCAGTCCAGATGGCGATCAAATGACCGGTAGAGGTGAATTTGGAATAGGCAGTTTTTATTCTCTCTATCCTAGGAAATCGCACGCCGTCCCAAAGCCGGATCGTCTGTGAAGATCGCATCGACACCCGTTGCAAGATAGCGCTGCATCTCTGCAATGCTGCCTTCTTCGTTGCGCGCGGAAACGCCTTTGTCGCTGCGAAAATCGGCGGCCAGGAACTGATTTTCCGGGCGGAAGGTCCAGATGCTGACGAGAAGGCCCGCCGCATGTGCGGCATCGACGAGCCCCGTGGGTTTTGTCAGGCGCTGATCCTCGTCCACAGGAATGATCATCCGGACATGGGGCGCAAGATAATCTGCATAGCTGGCGATTTCGGAAAGACCTGCGGGCGTCAGCATATCGCGATAGAAGCGCTTGTTGCCCGCCGCCTGCACATCGGCCGGCATCTGGGCCGGGTCGCCGATCAACTGGGCCAGCTGGATGTTGGGATAGGCGCCGATCCTGCCGCGCAACGCGCGTAGATTAGCGACCTCGAACGACTGGATGGCGAACGGCGCGCGTTGCAGATAGGCGCTCTTGCCGATGATATCGATCAGCCGCTGCTCCTGTTGCAGGCCGATGCCTGCGAAATAGGTGGAATGCTTGATCTCCGGGATCAGGCCGATGGTCCGGCCGCGCGCGGCGGATTCGGCCGCCACGAAATCGGCGATTTCCTCCATCGACACGATCTGGAATGCGCCGTCATAGGATTGGCTTTCGGGCCGTATGGCGCCCAGCCGCTCTTTCGCGCGTAACGTCTTGAGTTCCGCGAAGGTGAAATCCTCCGTGAACCAACCTTCCTGTCGCTCGCCGTCGATCGTTTTGACCGTCTTGCGCGCGGCAAAATCGGCCCGGGCGGCAACGTCGCTGGTTTCCGCGATATTATTCTCGTGCCGCGCGACCAGCACGCCGTCCTTCGTAGCGACCAGGTCAGGCTCGACATAGTCGGCCCCGTCTTGGATCGCCTTGGCATAGGCGGCAAGCGTATGTTCTGGGCGCAGCGCCGACGCGCCGCGATGGGCGATGAGCAGCGGCGGACCCTTGCGACGGGCAGGGGCGGCGATCGCTGCCCCCACATCCGTCGCAAATGCGGCGGTCAGGCCGGCACCCGCCTGAAGCAGCGAACGGCGGGATACCGACCTGTCCTGCATCAGTAGTTCACCGACAATGTGGCGAACCACTGGCGCGGCGGGATTGGGTAGACATTGTAATTGTTGGTGTTCGCACTCGCCTGCACCGTCGATGCACCCGTCGTGTCGAACAGGTTGGTGACGTTCAGGCTGATCTCTGCCTTTTGCAGGCCGACCATGCTGGCGGGCAGGCGATAAGCGATCCGGGCGCTGGCCTGGAACACCGACTTGACCGATGCATCGTTGGTAAAGGTGGTGAAACGGCGGCCGACATAGTCGCCGATCATCTGGGCATCGAAATCGCCGAGCGTCAGCGTCGCGACCGTCTTGTTCATCCACTTCGGGCTGACCGGGATCAGCTTGCCGCCGGTGGGCACGACGCCGCCCACGGTCGCGATGCCGCCGATCCGCGTGCCGGTCGCGGCGCCAGTGATAGTGCTATAGTCGCTGTCGTAGATGGAGCGGTTGTAGGACACGGCGTTGTAGAGCGAGAAGACCTGCCCGAAGCGCAGCGTCAGCGCCGCGTCGATACCGTCCGTCTTCACGCCGCCGACGTTGAACACGGCGGGTGTGCCGCCGCTGATGCCACTGCCGCCGATGCCGCCGATCGCGCCGGGAGGCGTGATGCCAAGCAGGCGATCGCTGAAATCGACATGATAATAGTTCACCTGCGCTTCGATCCCGGTCAGGAACGAACTGTCGATGGTCCGGCGGCTGCGTAGGCCGATTTCATAGACCCAGGAGGTTTCGGGGCGGCCATTGAACTTCAGATTGTCGAATGCCGCCTGGCTGCCGCTGCTCCACGGCGTGACGCCGCCGCCGCCATAAGGCTGGAAGTGGCGCAGGTTCTTCTGCACGTTGACATAGACCTGCTCGCTGTCGGTGAAGTCCCACTTCGCGCCGATCGCGGGCAGGAACCAGCGCTTGGTGTTGATCTCGCCTTCGGGCAGGGCGCTTGCCGAACCAGGCAGCGATCCGATGATCGGCTGGACCGGGAAGGTGCCGCTGGCAAATTGCAGGCTGGACTTGAAACCGCCCTGGACCAGCAGGCTGGGCGTGACCTGCCAGCTGTCCTGCACATGAAGTTGCAGAACATTGGTGCGCATCTCGCTGGCATATTGGGTGAACAGCGGATCATGCGGCGGCAGCGAATAGGGGTTGTAGTCCTGCGGCCGGGTCACATTGAGCGCATACCAGTTCCGATAGGCGGCCGAGCTGTTATATTCGTACCACGCACCAAGCTGAATCTGATGGTTGCCCAACGTCGCGTCGATCGAGGACAGGATGCCGCCGCGATCGATGCGATATTCGGTGGTACGGATCGCATAGCCCGAATTGCCGGTGGCCGTCTTCAGATTCTGGCCGGGGAAATAGAGCGAGAACAGGTTGGGCAGGCCCGCGACCGTGATCGGTCCGGCGACGATGCCCGCGCCGTCATTATTATGATAATATACCTGGTTCGACCAGTCGACTTGGTCGGACAGATGGGCCTGATATTTGATGTAGCCCAGATAATCGGTCCGGATCGCGGCGCTGTAATAGTTGCGATAATTCTGCGCCTCGGCGGCCGGCACATTGCCGCTGGCGTTCAGATAAGCGACCGCGCCGGCGAAATCGGGGTAGAAGAAGGGGCGGGTATAGGGCTGATAGGCCTGCGCCGCATTGGTAGGGTTCTTGAAGACGGTGGTCGCGTCCTCATTGGGTTCCTGCTTGTCGGAATAGCTGAAATAGGCGGTCAGCTTGCCATTGCTGTCGTCATGGACGAATTTGGCGTTGGCGGCCCAGCCCTTCTGCTTGCCGCGGAAATCCCAGGCGCGCGCACGCTGGCGCAGGACCGAGACATAGCCGCTATTGCCGTCGCCAAACTCGCCGCTGTCGAGGCGAACGAATGTGCGGGCCGTCCCGTAGCTGCCGAAAGTGTGGTTCAACTGTGCGCCCATCTGCTGGCGCGGATCGCTGGAGAAATTCTCGATCCCGCCGCCCAGGTTGCTGGTCGACGCGATGCCCAGTTCCGCGGTGCCGGTGGCGACAACGACGCTGCCGACATTTTCGGAGATGATAGCGCGCTGCGGAGAGAGGCCGTTGAAATTGCCGTAGCTCTGATCGCCCAGCGGCACGCCGTCCAGGGTATGGCCCAACTGCTGAGCGCTGAAGCCATGGATGAAGAGCGAGGCGTTCTGCTCGTTGTTGCCCCACGGATCGGCAGTCACATACATGACACCCGGCAGGGTCTGGATCGCCTTGAACGGCGCAACGCCCGGCAGGATCTTCTGGATTTCGGTTGTGGTAATGGCGGTCGCAGAGCGTGTAGCCTTAACACCGGTCACGACGATGGACGTTGCCTCGCCATCGACCTGCGCCGCTTGGTCTGCTGCGGGCGTGGGCGTCTGCGAAAAAGCGGGCGCGCTTACTACCAGAGCGAGCAGGCCGGCACTGCCTAGCAGGCAGGCGCGCGAACGCGTGTGCAAAATATTCATGACCCAATATCCCCCAAGCAGCGCGCAATTTCGCACTTGCAGCATCGCGTTAAATGGAGCGAGTTGCGATTTCCGGTCCGTTTCGGGTCGATTTGATGACATTTGGGCGGCGGACATGTTGCATTGCGTCCTGACGCTTATGATGGCGGTCAAGGTGCGGTGTAGGTCCGAATTTCGGCGAGAGATATCAGGCGTGGCTGTGTATTGGTCCGTCTGCGCTCAGTAAGTAGCCCAAGCTTTTCGGTAAGGGGAAAGTTCGCAGGCGAGCATCGGGCATTGTGCAGCAAATGACGATAGTGGGTTGGGCTCAGAGACTATTTTCTCCCGAGCCGATAGTTGTTGTGCCCGGTTGCTATGCCGTGAGTCAGTTTTACGGATAGAATCTCTCGTACAAAAAAGTCCGCGTCGTAATTTGTAACTCAATCATCATCAGATCCTGCAAGGCGGTCGTTCCATGTCAGCGACAAGCCGTTCATGAAAGGAGCAAGAAAAGCGCCTTTGAGCGCCAGCGACCTCGCGGTCTTTTCCTCGTCGATGTGGATGTACCAAGGCAATCGAGACTCCTTGGTCCCGATACTGCTGCGCCGGGAACTGGTGCTCATCCTGTTGCTCTATGCGGGCGCTCGGCGCCGCCGACGCGGCAGAAGGGGCGGTGACGCTCTTCTTCATAGAGGAGGCACTGGGGATTCACGGGTGGACCGGGGCGCTGCTGCTGGCCCATCTGCTCATCCGCAGTTTCGCATGGGGTGCGGACTATATAGCTGCTGCGGGCGATGGTGTCGGATCTGGTGCGATCGGGCGGCAATGGCTTTGCTGCCACGCACTATGCGCCGTTCAATGTCGCGAACAAGCTCGCCGCCGCGCTGGGCGTTTTCGGGGCGCTCACGGCGCTCGCCTTTATCGGCTTCCTGCCGGGTGCCGCGCATGGGCTAGGCGAAACCACCTTGCGGGCGATCTACGCGCTGCCCTCATGCCTGGCTGGCCTCATCGGCCTGCTGGCACTGCGCCGGATCGCTCCGACGCAGTGCCGTTCGGTCAGCTGATCTCCCAGCCGCTCAACCCATCTTCGGCGATCCGTGCGCTGGCATGGCGCGCGATGTCGAGCTTTCCGATCGCCTGGCGCGGCGTTAGGACGCGGACGAAGTCGGCCTCCACCCGGTCGCGTGTCAGCGATACCGTTACGAAACCAACGGCATTGGTGTCGCACCAGCGTATATCGCGATTGTCGTGGACAAAGGCGTCGCCGACCGGCCCCGACGGCAGGAGCAGTTCCCCGATCGAAGGACCGGTCAGCGTGGAGGCGGAAAGCTCGAGACCAATCCGGCGGTCCCCGCGATGGGGTTCGTTGATCCAGGCCATGTGACTGTCGCCCGACAGCACGAGCAGGTTCGCGCCGCTTTTCTCGAACTGGTCGTACAGCTTGTCCCGCTCGCCGGCATAGCCGTCCCAGGAATCGACATTGAGAAGCGGCAGGCCATAGCGCGTCAGGGCGTACATCGGCGCCAGCGCTACCTTGCCATCGGGAAACTTCGTCAGATCGGGATAGACGTAGCTGGACAGGATGGTCGCGCTGCCGAACAGGAACCACGGGCGGCGAGCATCCTTATGGGCCTTCAGTTCGTCCGCCAGCCATGCGCATTGTTCCGCGCCGATCATTTCGCGCGCGGGATCGGCAAGTTTCTCGCGGAAGGCTGCGACATCGGGTTCGCGCGTGACGCCTTGCGGCAGGGCCTTGAGGTCGAGTGTCTTGAGTTCCGCCGGGTCGGATATCACCCGCTCCCCACTGCCGCGCCGGTCGACAACATGCCAGTCGAGATCCTTGGCCAGCGACAATTGCTGCTGGCGGGCCTTGAGCCGGGTTTCGGGCAGGGCCAGCGTCGCGAGATCGCCGAACGCGAAGCTGCGGGTGATGCCATAGGGATCGGAAGTGACAGGATCGCGGATCGGCATCCATTCCAGGTAGGCCTGAACCGCCGCAGCCTTGCGCTCCTCCCAGTCGCCGTTGGCCGCCGGATCGTGATGCTGGGCACCATGCATCCAGTCGTCGTTCGCGATTTCATGGTCGTCCCACATGCAAATCCACGACGCGCGGGCATGGGCGTCGCGCAGGGCCGGATCACGACGCCACTGTGCATAGCGTGCGCGATAGTCGGCGAGCGTGACCGTGTCGTGCGTTGGCTCGATCGCCCGAACATCCATGAGTGCGGGCATCGAGTTGGCGCCATATTCGTAAATATAGTCGCCCACGAAGAGGATGAGGTCCACCGCTTCCCGATCGGCAATGGCCCGGTAGGCGTGAAATTCGCCGAACATATACATGGCGCAGCAGGCGAGCACGATATCGAGACGATCGATGCGTCCCGTTGGCAGGGTTTTTGCCCGCCCGATCGCCGATACCGTGTCCATGGCACGGAAGCGGTAGAAATATTCGCGGCCCGCCTTCAGGCCGGAGGCGATCACCTTGACCGTATGGTCCCGCGCCGCCGATGTGCTGAACGATCCGCGCGCAGCGATGCGCGTGAACAGTTCATCCTCGGCCATTTCCCATGTGCCGCTGACCGGCCCATGGGCAGGATCGGTCACGCGGGTCCACAGCAGGACGCTGTCGGCATGCGGATCGCCGCTCGCCACGCCATGCGCGAAGACCATGTTCGTTTTTGCCCCGGCGGGACCGGCGGCGAGCAAAAGCCCGCCCGCCGCCGATCCCGCAAGAACGCCGCGCCGCGTCAGCGCCATCAGAAACGCGCCCCGAGCGAAACGCCCCAGGTGCGCGGCGTGCCGCTGAATGCCTGCGTCGCCGATCCGCCGGTCGTGTAATCGACATCGGCGATGTTGCGCACGAAGCCGGCCACGGTCCAGCGCTGGTCGATCTTGAGATCGATGCGCGCATTGACGAGCGCGAAGTCCCCGACCGGCGCCGTATTGTCGAGATCGCCATAATAGGCATCGACGTAGCGGGCATCGACCTGAGGCGTCAGCGTCATGCGATCGTTCAGCGCGAACTCGTAGCGGATCGAGCCGTTCAGCGTCATGTTCGGCGCGAACGGCAAGTCGTTGCCCAGGCGCGCCTTTTCGGCAGCGGTGATCGCCTCGATCGCGGTGACCTTCGTGTCGAGCAGCGCGACGCCGAAATTGATGGTCATCGGGCGCACCGGGCGGATCGTGAAGCTGGCCTCGCCGCCATAGCTGCGCGCCTTGCCCACATTGGTGCGTACGCTGGTGGTGGCGCCATCATAGGTGTAGGCGCTTGCAATCATAGCGGCGTGTGCTCGCAAACAGCCTGATTTCCTGCTCACGCTTTCTGCCACTGGCGGGGAGCGTCCTGCTCGAATTATCTGCCAGTGTGCTCGCCATCATCCGGCGCTGCTTGCAAACGGGGCGTTGTGCTCACGCTCCGTGCCAATGGGCTCTCCAAACCCGTAGCCGGCAAGCGCTTTTGCGAAGCAGGTTTCCAGAACAGTTCTGACAAGCGGCGGGCCGCAGAAATGCGTTGTCGTCATGGCCCGCCCGCGAGGTCGTCAGAAAGGAAGGTTTTCGCGAACAGGGCCGGCGCGTCGTGCTAGGCGATGGAACCCCGCAAGCGGACAGGATGCGATGACCAGGACCGAAATGCTGGAAACGATGAAGCGTCTCGACGCCCATGCGAACGCCCTGTTGCTTACCGGGGCCTCCGATATCGATCTGCTCGGCGGCATGTTCGACGTGATGCCCGACTTCAAGGCGTTGCTCGACGCCGGATACGGCGGTGAAATCGACAAGAACGCTGGTCGCTTCCCCGGTTTGCATCGCTACGCCGTCATGCTCTCCAATGTCGCCGAGGGGATCGCGGAAGGTTCCATCCGGGTGCCGCGCTGACGCCCTGTTTCGCTGGCAGGGGATGTGAGCAGACCTTTATGATTGCGAGCAGCGCAGGATGATGGCGAGCACACTGGCAGATAGCGCGAGCAGATCGCCGAGCCGGTTGTCAGATAATCCGAGCAAAAAAAGGCTCTGTTTGCAAGCAAACGCCGCTACGATTGCAAGCACCTACACCTATGCCGGGTTCAACGCGCTCTACGACCCAGGCCGGGAGCCGGGTCCCATCACCCCCGTCGCTTGCTGGGCGCATGCGAGGCGCAAGCTGCACGATGTGCTTGTTGCCGATCATCGATCCGCTGCGCGCAAGGGACTCGGCCTGATCGCGCAGCTCTACGAGGTCGAACGGTTGATCGAGGGTGAACCTCCCCAGGAGCGTCTGCGCCAGCGCTCAGCATCAAAGCTCATTGCCCTCGACTTCTTTGCGTGGGCGGACAGCGCTCTCGACCAGGCATCGGCGCGCTCACCGCTTGCCGAGGCGCTGCGCTATGCCCTCAAGCTGAAGCCAGCGCTGCTCGCCTACACCCAGGACGGAAGGCTCGAGATCGACAACAACCTTGCCGAGAACGCGCTGCGCGGCATCGCGGTCGGGCGCAAGAACTGGCTGTTCGCCGGCGCGGATTGCGGCGGCGAGCGGGCGGCCGCGACGTATTCGCTGCTCGAGACCGCCAAGCTCAACGGCGTGAACCCGCAGGTCTGGCTGACCGACGTCCTCGACCGCATCGGCAAAGGCCATCCCATCAACCGCCTCGACGAGCTCCTGCCATGGGCGTGGAAGGCGGCTCGTTCCAGTGACCCCGACGCTGCGTGAGGACCCATTGCGCCGATGGCAGCTATCTGCGATTTTCCGCCAGAAGCCGACATTCAGCAAGCGACCCCATTTCGGTGGTAGCAGCGCATTCGACCTATCGCCAAAAGCGGTCGTTCATGAAGAACCGGTTGTCGTTGGTAACGCGCCTCAATCCCAGCCATTCTGGTACGAGATCTGAACGCCCAAAAACAGTTGATCGTATAGCGGCAGCTACGCGCTACACTCTCCGAGACACAACAAATCGTCGCGAAAAATTCAGAATGTCAGCGGTCGACAAAAGGGCGGTCGCGAACCGCAGTCGAAAACGGCGCCGGGTTTAAGCCAGCGCCGTTCATCGTTCTCATTCAATGCGAAGTGGCCTGAGAATCAACCGTTGCATGAATACTCAAATTGCGCCGCGAAATAACCGGCGTTCTGGATTATGCGAATGACGTTGAAAGATGCCAGACCGCCATTCGAAGCACAGATGTTTTGCGCACCTTGCTCGGCCGCAGCTATGGCCTGTCCCACTTCGGGTAGAAATGGCCCGATATCCGTTTGCTGAGCAACCGAGGCAGAAGAGCCAAATGCGATTGCAGCCGAGAGTGCCAGAACCTTCGTTTTAGTTTTGAACATGGTATTTTCTCCGTGGGCTCTGAGCCCTTCACGCCGATATAGTGGCTTGGATCTCCGGACCTCGGCCGAGCAGCCTGGTCAACGGACGCGATACGCCGACCGGGCGTGCTCGGAGCAATCCAAGCCGCTTATCGTCGCTCCGACGAAAATGATTCCGCGCCCGACCAATCCCATGAATCAGGCAAGAGCGACTCGCTCCGGTCGGTCTCCTGGCTCGCGGGTCATCACTTGAAATACACCTTCCCGAACCAAACAATCAGTCCAGTGGTTGCGGAGTGACCCGCCAGTATTTCTCGCTCGCCGCTTACAGTTGCAGGGACAGCCGCAGATTTGACCTTGGAGGGCCTCACTGTGTTCCCGTTACCGGTGCGAACTTGAAGCTGAATGCGCGCAACTTTGCATGCAGCTGATTTTGAGTATCGGTACGCAGCTTTGAAAACAAGGGCTGATGCGCTCGTTTCGCGTCGAATAGCGCGAAAAACATCGTCAAACCCCATCGATGGAGATCCAATCCCGTCCCATCTCCAATGCCTGTGTTGGCGTCGCCCCAACCAACTGCGCGATCAGTTCAGCCGATTCGACGAGTCGTGGGCCAGGACGATTGAAAAGATGGTGGCCATCAACGGCAAAGACCTTCCCTTTGCGAACCGCGGTAAGGTCTTTCCAACCGAAGTGGTCGACGAGCGACCCCAGATCGGCGAGCGTTTGTGGCAACAGATATCCGCAGGGCATCGCAACGATCAGATCGGGATCGGCGGCAATCAAGTCGTCCCAATTCAGCCACGAGGAATGTTCTCCGGCTCGCGCGAACAATGGGTGACCGCCGGCCGCCTCGATTAGTTCGGGTACCCAGTTTCCTGCAGCCATCAGCGGATCGATCCATTCGATCGCGGCGACACGCGGGCGATCCATCCTCTCCGCGCTACTTCGGGATAGCCCTGACATCCGCTCCTTCAAGTCACCGACGACCGATGATGCACGCTCGGGAATTCCCGCCGCTTCGGCGACCTTAGCGAAATCGCTCCATACATCTTCCAATGTATCGGGTGCCAGCGACAGCAGCGTCGGGGCGGTTCCGATCCAGTCGCCGAGTGCTTCTTCCAGATCGGCAGGGGTGACCGCGCAGACCGCGCATTGCGATTGGGTCAAGATGAGGTCGGGCCGCAAGTCCCGCAGAAGCGCGGTATCGACTTCGTATACCGACAGTCCTTGCCTCACGATTTCCTGGATCCGGTCGTCGATCTGCCGCGACGTCAGTCCTTTCTCGAGTCTGGTCGACGTGACGACCGGCAATGCCTTTACGAAAAGCGGATAATCGCATTCGTGCGAGCGACCGACGAGGCTCTCTCCCAATCCGAGTGCGACGGCGATTTCGGTCGCGCTCGGCAGGAGGGACACGATGCGCGGCTGCGCCATGTCAGGCGAACCGTATTCGCGGAGAAGGTCCGAATAGCGTGGGAGCGGCTCTGGCGAGGAGCCAGGACGCCAACAACAGTCCTGCGAACCATAATGCATCGTTCGCGAAGATCTGTCCCACGATCGCCATCGTGAAAGTCTCTGTCCCGCCTACCACCAAAGCAAACCCGAATAGCGCAGCCTCGTAAACAGCGAAGCCGATCAGAAAGGCGCCAAATGTCCGGAGGGTGCTCAGCTCGTTTTGTTCTCCCATGATGATGGCACCGGCGAGCATGGCGAGAATAGATGCGATGCCCAGCGCACCGCCCCAGGCGAACGCATATCCCGTGTGCGGGTAGCCGAGGACGGTGAACCCCAGCAACTGGTTGGTCGCCCAGATCGCGAGGATCGTCGTTAACGCGAGCGAGCGGCGCATGGTCGCGGCGGTCACGATCGTAACAGCCACGAACGGCATCATGCAGGCGGCAACCAGCGATCCGCCCACCGTCGCCAAGGCAAGTGTGACAGGCCATGCGAACCTCGCAATGTCGGACTTTGCTATCATTTCATCCGTCATCGAAATTCTCCTTAGAAACGCGCGCGCGCGCCAATGGCGAACGAGCGTCCGGGCGTCGCGAAACTGAAGACATCCTCGTAATCGGCGGCCGTCAAATTCTCGACTCGGCCGAACAGCTCGACATTATCCATCACCCTCACGTCGGCGTTGACGTTCAGCAGAAAGTAGTCGTCCAGTTGCACGCGAACCGGCACGAACGAGGGATCGATGAAAGCGCTGTCGATCGTCTCTCCATTGTAGCGCGCAACGAGCGTGACCCCTCCGGCATCCTTGGGAGCGCGCCAGTCGACAGCCAGGCTGGCGGTATGGGAGGGCCGCCGCACTTCGCGCGCGCCATCCTCGTGGGAACGCAGATAGGTGTAGGCTCCATTGACGCGCCAAGCTTCCGCGAAGCGCGCCTCGCCGAACACTTCGACGCCGTTTCTCTTGGATACGGTATCGCGATTGCCAGGGCTGGCGACGAAGTTCGGGGGCGGAAAAGAAGTGAAGATCTCTTCGTCCAGTTCGCTCTCGAAATAGGTGACCCCGATTGAAGCGCGCTCACCGAACAGCGACTGGTCGATCCCGATCTCCCATCCGCTCGACTTCTCGGGCCTGAGGTCGGGATTGCCGATGAAACGGCCGTCCACGAACCCATATAGTTCGTAGAACGAGGGGTTCTTCACCCCCGATCCGACGGCCCCGCGCACTCGCGTAGCCGCAGCGATCCGATAGCTCGCCTGAAGCCTGTACGTGGTTGTATCGGCGAACTGGTCGTTCCAGTCCCTGCGGATGGATGCGGACGCGCTCGCTCGGTCTCCGAGATCGATCGCATACTGGCCGACGAGACCGACATTGTCGATCTGTCGGCGACCGGTGAATGCGAAGCCGGTCGGATCGGTGTTACGGAAGCGTTCGCGTTCGACATCGAGAGCCGCCGTGACCCGGTGGGTCAGACCGCCAGCCTCGATACGCAACGTCGTATCGTAGGACCCTTTCAACCTCTGGCCCTCGCTGCCATAGCTGCGTCCAGTCGAAGCGAAACCGTCGCGCCGGGTATCCGCGATCTGGGCCGAAAACGCTTGGGTCCAGCGATCGTCGAGCAAGTCTAGCTCGCCCCTGATGAGCACATAGATAGCCTCGTTCTCGAAGCGGTTGCCGGGGCTATCGACCTGGAATCCGAAGGTCGGACTTCCCGGATCGGAATCGCTGTCGTTGAATTCGGCATTGGTGCGCGCGTAGCGTAATACACCAGTGAGGCGTGCATTGGTTGATGGCGCGAACGTCGTCTTCAGCGAGACCGCACCACTGTCGTTCGCAAGATCGCGCGTGCCGTTCCGGGCGCCTGGCGTGCCATCGGTGGTATTGAGTGTGGCGGACAGCGCGTAGTCGAGATCGCCACTATATCCAGCGATCCGGGCAGCACCGTTCACCATGCCGAACGAACCGGCTTCGATCCGCGCGACCGCCCCGGGCGCATCGCGGCCGTCGAGAGTGATGTACTGGATGACGCCGCCGATCGCGTCCGACCCGTAGATCGCGCTCTGCTGTCCGCGCAGCACCTCGATCCGCGAAGCCTCGTCGGCGATAAGCGTTCCGAAATCGAACTCGCCGGCATAGGGATCCGACACCTCGATCCCGTCAACGAGGACGAGCGTATGGTTGGCTTCAGCACCGCGCAACCGAAGCTGTGTCTGACCGGGAACCCGTCCGACCGCGACCCCTGGGACGTCGCGGAGCACGTCGGACACCTCGCGGACTTGCCTCCGGTCGAGGATTTGCTCGTCGAGGACGGTGACCGATCCGCCGATCCGGTCGAGCGGCATGGGATCGGTGGCGCGGTTCCCGGTGACGACGATCGAGGTGTTGGATGTCTCTGGATCGGCAGCGGGATCGATGGTCTGAGCGAGCGATGGAGCCGGCAGAAGCACGGAAGACAGAAGCGACAGGTGAATGTATTTCATGAGAACGAATTTCCGGGGCGCCGGGCGACTTGGCCGGAGCGTCCGCACGAGTGCGGTCGACGAGACTGCTAGGGACGGACGCGTGCATCCCCCGGCAGTCCTGCCGATGCGGCTCCAACCGCTACTCGTCGCCCGGACGAAATTCGTTTCGCGCCTGGCCAATCCCATGAGCCCGGCAAGAGCGACACGCGCCGGTCGGTCTCCTGGCTCACGGGTTGTCGCACGAAACATACCTTCCCAGACGACAATTGCCGCCCAGTGGTTGTGGAGCCAACCCCACCCATGTTACGCGCTCGCCGCTTACAGTTGCAGGGACAGCCGCAGAATTGGCCTATCGAGACCTCACTGCGTTCCCGTTACCGGCACGCTTTATCGACATTTGATTCTGCCGACGCTCGTCTCATAGACTTTGGTCGAATGAGCGGCAAGCGCGCAGTTCCAGAGCAACGCAGCAAGACGATGGTCGCCGTTTTAGGGGGTAGGTGAACTTAATCCATCGTATCTGTTTAGGTCACCAACTGAAACGCCCAGATGTTGATCCGTCGACCTTTGGATTGGCACCAGCTTTCGCTTTCGTCTGAGATCGATTCTCAACCCTTTCTTAAATATCGCGAATGGTGTCGGAAGCCGTACGGCAGCATTTTAGTTTCTAATGCGCAAGCCGGACAGATCGCATACGGTCCAACTTCGTCGCCGGTTCAATGTCCTCTATATTGAATGCGCGGCCTAAAAGCCGACCGGCGCACACCCACCCTCCAATCGGTCATTCCGGTGCCGCCACCCGCATCCCGAAACTGGCCATTGCCGACAACGGTTTCGACCGGACGCTTACCATGGCCCGCCGGCAAGGTCGTCAGAAAGGAAGGCTTTTGCGAACAGCGGGTGGCGCATAGAGCGGGCACAGATATACGTTTACGACTGAACCAGTCGAAGCGCGCTGGCCGCGACCGTCCCGAATGGGATCAATGGTCGGGATAGGATTCTCTTCATGCCCCAGCCGGTATAAAGGAACCGCCCCGATCGTAGCGGCTGCGTCGTTATCCCGCCTACCCAACCCGTGGGCTCGACCTTCGGCCCAGCCGGGCCCGCCTCAACGTGGCCCGTCGACTGCGATGACCGCGGCGTCGTCTAGCTGGAACCGGCCAAAGTCGTCGTCGCCCCATAACGAACGCTCCAGCCGGCCGACAAGCCGGATCGGCTTCCCGGTCGGCATTGACCCATAAGGCAGCGAGTATTCATGGTTTTGCGTCGAGGGAGCCGATCATAGGCAGGAATACGGCACAACCCGTTTCCTTGCAGGAAAGATCAAGCACCAGGTTCTTCCCCGATCCGTCGTTCCGCCCAGCAAACGTCCACAGAAGGCTGCGGCGCTCGGGATAGTTCGGGTCGGCGACACGGTAGGAAGCTACGCCTGCGGGGCGGCCGTCGAGCGTGAGCTGATCCGCTTTGTAGTTGGTCCCGGAGCTCGCGATCGGCAGCGCCGATCCTCGGCCTGTCACTGTGAACATGCCTTCGTAGCCCGGCCCGCGCAGCAGGAACACCGGATCGTCTACCGGGTCCTTTCCCGCCTTCAGAGTCGCATCTGATGGAATGGCGACCGTGCAGCACGAAGGGATCCCGACCGACTTCCAGCCGGCCGGGACCTCGGGTTGCGGTGCGTTCGGCGAGCAGGACACTAGCAGCAATCCCGCTACCGACCACACCGCGACCCTCATATCACCGCACTCCGTAGGCGTTGCGAAGCGCTGTCGTCTCCGTCGAGCACGGGGTGCGACGCACCACGCCCGCCGGCTGACTATAGTGCATGACGCACGCCGTGTTGTTGGCTTCACCGAAGCCCAAAGCATGGCCGAGCTCATGCGTCATGGTCGACTCATAATCAAACGAGCCGGAAGGAGGGCTCGACCGAGTAGACGGGCAATGGAACCGCCCACCCGACTCATCGCCATAATACCAGAGGTAATCGGCCTTCACGATCACGTCTGCCTGGGTGATGGTCGATCCGCTGGTCCACAGGTTGGTCGACGCGAGGGCGGTCGAGTTGGTGGGATAGCCGTCCTCCACGGTCACGATCTGAGCCGTGGTCTCGGTCCCTCGCGTGGTGGTCAGGTTATTCGCCGCGTCCCACTGATAGTAGAAGCGCGACCCTTGAGCGTTCCAGTTGCTGACCGCTCGCCCGAGGGCAGGGTCGCAGCCCGCCGGCATGGCGATGTGCAGGTACACCGACTTGGTAGTGGTCGGCCAGCGCGGGCCGATCGTCTGCGCCGATGCGGAGCCCGAGCTGATGATGGCGGCCAAGGCCGCGATGAGCGTGATCTTCTTCACTGTACCGTCTCCTGCGCCGGCGCGGCGTCATCCGCGGTGTTCCGAGCCCGCGCGACCGGCGCGAGCGTTGCCTTGAGTTGCGAGAGCGTCGTGGGGGACACCTCGCCCGTGTCGACCGGCGTCAGCGTGTCGCCCTGGACGAGGTACGTTGGCCCGAGCTGGACATAGTTCCTGGCCGCACCCCGTGCGGAAGCAGCAGGATTTCCAGCTCCCTCGGTGGCAAGCTGGCCATAAAGCCCCGCGGACAGCATCACGAGGTAGCTCTGACCATCGACGGCCTGAAGCTCGCTCGTTACCCGCAGCGTCTGACCATTCTCATCCTCGCCCGAGCGCTGACGAAGTGCGATCGGCCGATTGGGAGCACGGCCGAGGATCGAGTCGGTGATCTCAAGGAGCACCGTCGAACGGAAACCGTCGCCCAGCCGCTCGTTCCGTACTTCGACAACCCGGGCGACCGCGACAACGTCGGACAGCAACGCGTAGTCCGTCACACTCGCTGTCCCACGCGTATAGGCTGCGGCCGCCTGAAGCGGGTTGAGCCCGGCATCCGCGAGGCGACGCACCCGTGCCGGCTTGAAGTCGAGCGACTGGAGAAGCTGGATCGAGTCAGTCTCGAAGCTCTCCGCCAGCGCCGACTGGTTCGCGGCCGAGATTTGTGCACGCGGGTTAGGACGAGGGATGTTGAGCGCACGGTAGAGACGACGCAGCTCCTGCTGGTCCCCACCGGCACCACGGCGACCGAGAGCGGTTTCACGGCGGGCTTGCCGCTCACGCTTGCGATCGAGAAAACCGGCAACGGCTTGATCATCGGTTCGGTTCTGGCGGGCGTTGACCACAGCCGGGTCAGCCTGAGGAACGGCCTCGTCCTGTGTGGCGGGCGGTGTGCTCGTTTCTTGGGCGGCCACGCCGGACGTGAGCAGCGACAGAGCCGCCACGCCGCAGGCGAGAGCGCCCGACGGGATTAAGCGATTACGCATACATCCTCCTGGTTCGTTACATTCATCATCCCCGCTGGAGCTGGAGCGACCCGTTCCCCTGCGAAGCCCGACTCACCATGAGTACGGAACAAAGGGTGAACGATTTAGAATCCTACATTGCAAGCCTTTTTTGCCCGGACACTCGGATTGTTAAGGACGGTTGTTCAACAAACGGCCGGGGCTGTTGAAAAATGCGCCGCTGGTGGCTGGGTCCGGTTGGGGGCGGAATGACACCCCAACGCGTAGCGATCCCGTCTCGCATGGGATCCTTTTCGGGAAAGGCGGCGGCGCCAGGCGTCACCGCCGACGGTCCGTGTCGCAGGTAAGGAAAACGGAGATTTGCCTGCCCATCGCCATGCGAGTCCGCTCGCGTTGCCAAACCGGCCTGTTCGACGTAAATCTACCCGGTAAAGAAAACTAGGGCAACATAGACCTGCCGATGACGACTTTCTTCCCAAACCGCGCCCGATCGGGGCGCCACCGGCCCTACGCATGAAAATCGGTTACGCCCGCGTATCGACCGCCGAGCAGAACCTGGACCTCCAGCGTGATGCGCTGAAGGCTGCCGGCTGCGAGAAGGTCATCACCGACAAGGCCTCCGGGGCGACTGCCGCTCGCCCTGGATTGGAAAAGGTGAAGGAGCTGCTTCGCGCCGGCGACACACTGGTGGTCTGGCGCCTCGACAGGCTCGGCCGCTCGCTCCGTGATCTGATCGGATGGATGACCTACCTCGACGAGGAAAAGGTCGGGCTGCTGAGCCTGCACGAGGCGATCGACACGACCACCACGTCGGGCAAGCTTACCTTCCACCTGTTCGGGGCATTGGCGGAGTTCGAGCGCAACCTGATCCGCGAGCGGACCCAGGCCGGTCTCACCGCAGCCCGCGCTCGCGGCAAGAAGGGTGGCCGGCCGGCCGCACTCGGCAAGGACAAGCGCGACCTGGCCGTCAGGCTCTACCACGAGAACACGATGCCGATCGCCAAGATTTGCTCGATGCTCGGCATCTCCAAGCCAACACTCTACGCCTATGTGCGATCGGCCGAGACCAAGCCGGTAGCCGCGTAGCGACGCTCGCCGACAAATAGCGCGATCAGAATGCCGCCACTTAGCGCGAGCGTTTACACCGTTCGCGGTCCCGATCGGCCCAGCGTCCCCCGGAACCGTTCGTTATCGGGAAGGCATCTAAGCGGTCTGCACCATCCTTCATCTAAAGTTCTCCAAGCGCTTCTGAGGATTTTCGGGCGCACCAAAAGCACTTGCTCCTCCAGTGGCTGGAGCATGTAACCGCAATTTGCTCTCCTGCGGACGGGGGGCTGGAGGTGGCTTTTTGACGGCCCGTGTTGAAGCAATCGGTATGTCTCGACGCTCATTAGTGGCGCGGCTGGTGGCCTGTGGAACCGGCTTGGTGCTCGGTTCTCCAACGCTCGCGCGACAGACTTCCCGGTCTGCGGGCTCGTGGAACTTCGGTGCGGCTCACCTCGAATGGGAGCCGCTGGAAGTCGGCACGGGTGATACCCTCCTTGTTTCGGCACAAGTGCGCGGAGTGCCGGTGCGGGCGGTGCTCGACAGTGGCAGCGGCGCGTCGATCATGAGCACGGCGCTCGCGGCGAAGCTCGGCTTGAACGATGGTGAGCGGCGCATGATTAGCGGGCTGAGCGCCAAGGCCCCGGTGCTGCTGGTCCGCGACATCGACGTACAGCTCGCCCGCGAAACCCGTCGCTTACCCTTTGCCGTCGTTGGTGATCTGAGTTCAGTGTCGGCGGCCTTCGGACGACCGATCGATATCCTCCTCGGTGCCGATATGTTCACGGGTAGCTGCATCGCGCTCGATTTCGCGAAAAGGCGTATGGCGGTCGTCAAGTCAGGCACGTTTCTCGCCGGTCCCGACTGGCGCGCTGTCGCGCTCGGGCGCGGTGCCAAGCAGGAGCTGTTCATTCGAGCTTCCGTCTCGGGTTTGCCTCCCGTGCCCTTGATGATCGATCTTGGCAGCTCGGCCGCGCTGATGCTCTCGTCGGCCTATGCCCGCGATCAAGGGCTGTTGAACGGGAAGCTCGTCTCGACCGCGGCGATCGGCGGCGTCGATGGTGTGCGTATCAACGATGCTTTCACGATCCAGAACATCAACATCGAAGGGCTTGGCGTCTCGAACGTCCCCACACTCGGGATGAGAGCTTGGCTCTCCACCAGCACGGTTGGCAATGTCGGCCTACCGCTGATCGCTCAATTCGACGTGGTGTTCGACGTGACCGCCGGATTCGTGTGGCTCCGGCCACTCGGTCCTCGTCGTCGCCTGCCGATGCTGAAGGACCGTAGCGGCCTTGGCCTCGCAGCCTCACCAACGGCGCTCACCGTTGTTCATGTGGCGGCGAACAGTCCCGCGGAAAAGGCTGGCTGGGCGGTCGGCGACCGGATCGTGGCGGTGAACGGCCATTCGATCGATGCGAACTATACGCGTGGGGAGCTCTGGCAAGTGCGCTCCCGGCCTGCTGGCACCCTCGTAAAGCTGACGATGGCCTCGGGTGATGTGCGCGAGCTCAGGCTGGCCGATTATTATTGATCGGCTTGAGGGTGGCCTTTGCCGATCGCCTTCATGATCCGACAATCGGCCATGCGCGCCTTGGTGCAGCTCTGGCTGAGCATTGCCAACTCATCCCGCAACACCGCGAGTTGCGCCAGTCTCTCCTCCACATCCTTGAGGTGCTGAGCAGCGATAGCTGAGGCGGCACCACAATCCTGGTCCGGGTTCTGCGCCAGCCCCATCAACGAACGGATCTCGTCGACGGAGAAGCCAAGCCGGCGACCGTTGCGGATGAAGTGCAAACGCTCAATGTCACTGGCATCGTAGGTTCTGCGACCCGACGCCGTGCGAGGGGCGGATCGGAGCAACCCGATCGACTCATAAAAGCGGATCGTCGTCACCTTCGTCGAGGTCTCGCTGGCGAGCTGCCCAATCATCACCGGCTTCATCATGCCATCCTTGCTTATGCGAACGTGTCGCACATTTCGCTTGCTTCTACAGCGACTGGAGGTGGTAAGGAAGGCCGCATGAATGCTTCTACCGAAAGCTGCGGGTGCCACGGGGAGCCCGCGCGCGCGCAAACCGATCCGGCCTATCGCCGTGCGCTGCTGACCGTCGTGGTGCTCAACCTCGGCTTCGGAGTCGCCGAGCTGTTCGGCGGGTTCATCGCCGATAGCCAAGCGCTGAAAGCGGATTCCCTCGATTTTCTCGGGGACGGGTCGATCAGCCTTATCGGTCTTCTCGCGCTTGCCTGGTCCGCACGGGCGAGGGCAAAGGTCGCGCTGACGCAGGGGTTGTTTCTCGGTGCGCTTGGCGTGGGCGTAATCGGTTTCGCGATTTGGCGCGCCCTGAACGCAACCGCGCCCGATGCCGAACTGATGGGCACAATCGGCGTTGTCGCGCTCGCGATCAATGTCGTGTCCGCCTTGGTGCTTGCGCGTTTCCGGGAAGGGGACGCCAATGTTCGCGCGATCTGGCTGTTCAGCCGCAACGACGCGCTCGCCAACGTGGCGGTGATCGCCGCGGCCGGTCTGGTGGCGTGGACAGGAAGCGCCTGGCCGGACCTCGCCGTCGCCGGCCTCATCGCCCTCCTGTTCCTCCACTCCGCTTATGAAATCGTCACTGGCGCTCGGCGCGAATTGGGAGAGCGGTAGTGCGTCTGCTCGCGTTGATCCGGGCAATGCTCTCGTTGCGGCTGCTCTCCGCGCTCGCGGCGCTGCTGATCCCTGCTGCGGCAATCGCCGAACCCGGCGACGTGCAAACCGCATGGCGGCTGCTCGACTATATGGCCGTCGATTATGGCGGCGCGGTCGCCAACGGTCGGATCAAGAGCACGTCGGAATATGCCGAGATGACGGAGT
The DNA here is from genome assembly GCA_016937575.1 of Roseomonas aeriglobus. NCBI lineage: Bacteria > Pseudomonadati > Pseudomonadota > Alphaproteobacteria > Acetobacterales > Roseomonadaceae > Muricoccus > Muricoccus aeriglobus. The sequence continues at coordinate 117,284 of JAFHKN010000005.1, forward strand.
TCGCCGCGTCGGTCTCGACACGGCTTCAGGGCCTGCCGGCGAAGCCGGAGCGTCAAGCCCTCATCCAGCGGGCTGCCAACCTCCAGGCGGTGATCGCGGAAAAGGGACCGACTGAACAGGTGGCAACATTGGCGCACGGGCTCGCGGCCGATCTGTTGCGCGCCTACCCGGTGCCGCTCGCGCCCGATAAGGCTCCGAACCTCGTCTCCAGCGATGCCCTGTTCCGACAATCCTGCGCGTCCTGCCACGGGATGACGGGCAACGGCCGTGGCCCTGACGCCGCCAAGCTCGCTACGCCCCCGATTGCTTTCACCGATGCCGAGCGCGCGCGCCAGCGCAGCGTGTTCGCGCTCTATCAGGTGGTGACGCAAGGCATCGACGGGACCGCGATGCAGAGCTTCGCCGATCTGCCCAACGATCAGCGCTGGGCGTTAGCATTCCGAGCCGGGAGCTTCGCCTTCACGGATGCGCAGGCGCGCGAAGGCGAGCGGCTTTGGAAATCCGACCCGACCCTTCGCCGGCGCATTCCGGACCTGAAAACCCTGGTCGCGCTCACCCCGGCCGCGCTCGGCGCGGCGATCGGCGACGCCAAGGCTGACCCAGTGCTCGCGTTCCTGCGTCGTCATCCCGAACAGGTGATACAACAGGCTCCCGGCTCGCTCGCGGTCGCCCGCGCCAAACTCGCCGAAAGCGTGGCGGCTGCGCGGCGCGGCGATGCGCGCATGGCGAAAGAGCTGGCGCTGTCGGCCTATCTCGATGGGTTCGAGCCGATCGAGCCAACACTCACCGCGCGCGACGCGACGCTGATGGGTCGAATCGAGGGCGCGATGGGGGAGTTCCGCGCCTCGATCGACCGGGGCGCGTCGCCCGATGATCTCGCGGAGAAGGTCGCAGTACTGGGCGGCCTTTTCGACGATGCGGAAGCGGCGCTCGCGCCTGATGCCGCCACCGAAGCGTCCACGTTCCTGGGCGCGTTCACGATCCTGCTGCGTGAAGGGCTCGAAGCCCTGCTCATCGTTGTCGCCATGATCGCGTTCCTGCGTAAAGCCGAGCGCGGCGAGGCGCTGCGGTACGTGCATGGCGGCTGGGTCAGCGCGATCATCGCGGGCGGGATCACCTGGGCGGTCGCCACCTATGCGATCGGGATCAGCGGTGCGAGCCGGGAGCTGACGGAAGGGTTTGGCTCGCTGTTCGCCGCGGTCGTGCTGCTCTCGGTCGGGATTTGGATGCACGGCAAGGCGCAGGCCGATCAGTGGCAGCGCTATATTCGCGAGAAGATGTCGCGGGCGCTCTCGGGCGGGTCGGGCTGGTTCCTGTTCGGGCTGGCGTTCGTCGTAGTTTATCGCGAGGTCTTCGAGACGATCCTGTTCTATGCCGCGCTTTCGGCGCAAGGTGACAACGGGATGCTTCTCGCGGGGGCCGGGTCGGCGATTGGACTGCTCAGCCTGATCGCTTGGGCCATGCTTCGCTACAGTCGCAAGCTGCCGATCGCGCAGTTCTTCCGCTATAGCTCCTGGCTCATGGCGGTCCTGACCGTCGTGCTGGCGGGTAAAGGCGTCGCCGCGCTCCAGGAAGCCGGCCTTATCAACATCGCACCGCTCGCGGACGTGCCACGGCTGTCGATGCTCGGCGTGTTTCCCACTTGGCAATCGGTGCTGGCGCAACTCCTGATGGCGGTCGCCATTGCGGTCGGGTTCGCCTGGAACGGGCGCGACCGATCCCGCTCGGGTTCCGGCTCAGTGACCCTTGGTTCGAATTAGTGCAATGACATGAAAACCCTTCCGTGATAGAGGCAAGCTAGTGCGAGCCTTTTTGCCTTTCCTGACATGCCTGATGCTGGTCCTGACCAGCTTCTCCGGCATGGCCCATGCCGCCGATCTGGCGGGGGGAAGCATCGCGGGCGTTGAGTTCACGGTCCATACCGCCGGTGACATCGATCAGGTGCCATCGGACTCGGACAAGAATGTCCCGCATCATCACAATTATTGTCACGGACACGACGTCGGCGCGCCTGCGCGCACGACGATGGAATATACCCCCGTCCTCACAGTGCCCAAGCCGACAATCTCCGCCTCTGCGTCGCTCGACGGCCGCACCGGCATGGTCCATTTGAGGCCCCCCCAAGCCTGACGTCCGATTTGGGCGTGCGTTGGCGCGCCCCTGTCGATCATCGTCAGGAGTCCTATTTTCATGAATCGTATCCTCGCGGCCATGCTGGCCGCAGCGTCTTGCGCCACGATGGCGCAGGCGCAGGTCGGACCGTCCGCGCCTGTTGCGCAGGATGCGCCGGTCTACACGCTTGACCAAGCGGTCAGTGCAGCGGGCGGTTCGGCCCCTGCTGCGGAAGCGGCGACAGCTGGAATCGACGCGGCCCGTGCAGGTCGCACAGTCGCCGGCTTGCGGCCCAATCCGGTGGTTCAAGGCCAAGTCGAGAATGTCATCGGCTCCGGGCCGTATCGGGGGGTCCGCAGCGCGGAAACCACGGTCGGCTTTGCGATCCCGATCGAGCTAGGCGGCAAGCGCGGCGCCCGCGTCGCGGTCGCCAATGCGCAATTGTCCCGGGCCGAGATCCAGGTCGCGATCATCGCGGCGGATGTCCGGCTTCAGGTAACGCAGCTCTATGTCGAAGCGGTCGCGGCCGATCGCCGGGTAATGACAGCCCGCGATCAGGCCCGGATCGCCAGCGATGCGCTGCGGGCCGCGAGCGTTCGCGTGCAGGCAGGGCGGGCATCGCCACTCGAGCAACAGCGCGCGGATGTCGCGCGTATCAATGCCGACGCCAATGTGGAGCGGCAGCTTCGCTTGGCCGAGGCGGCCCGCGCCAATCTGGCGCGTCGGATCGGACGGCCGATCGACGGCCTGCTCGATGACACGCTGCTCGATCGCCTTCCCGGTGTGAACGTCTATGGGCCGTTGGCACCGGTCAACACGACCGGCACACTCGCGCTGGCGGCAGCCAACGCGGATTTCTCCATTGCCGAAGCCGGCGTGCGGCTCGCGCGCGCCAATCGCGTGCCTGACCTGAACGTCGGGCCGTCGATCCGCCGCCTGGAAGCGACCAACGACATGGCGGCGGTGTTCAGCGTGTCGATCCCGATCCCGGTGTTCAACAATGGTCGCGCCGCGATTGCGCAGGCGACCGCGCAGCGGACCCAGGCGGATGCGCAGCGCCGCGTGACCGCGCTCGACATCGAACAGGCGATCACGGACGCGCAGGCGCAGGCGGCCAATGCCGCAACGACGGCTCGTGCGGCGTCGGGGCCGGCGCTGGCGGCTGCACAGGAGGCCGCCCGCATCGCGCGGATCGGCTATCGCGAGGGCAAGTTCGGCCAGCTCGAATTGCTCGATGCTGAACGCACGCTCGCCGAAACGCGGGTCGCCGCGATCGACGCGCTTGCCAATTACCAGAATGCCCGCGCGCAAGTGGAGCGACTGACCGCTCGTGCGCCCAATGGGGGGAATCAGTGATGAAGAGCTTTTATCTCGCGGGCGCGGCGTCGCTCGCCCTGCTCTTGGCTGCCTGCGGCGGCAAGGATGGCGGAAACGAGGCAACTGCCGAAGGCGCAGCTGCCAATGAGACGGCAGCGGGCACGGAAAAGGGCGGTGCTGAAGGCGGTCATGCCGGTGAAGGCGTCGTCACATTGGGTGCCGACCAGATCGCCACAGCGGGCGTCCAGGTCGGACGGCCGATCATCGGCGGGGCCGGGACGATCGAGCTGCCCGCGATCATCGAGGGCGACCCACAGGGAACGCAGGTCGTCTCGGCCGCAATTGCGGGACGCGTGGTCGCGCTCACCCGTAACCTCGGCCAATCGGTCGGACGCGGCCAGACCATTGCGGTCATCGAAAGCCGCGAGGCGGCGCAGATCAAGGGCGAGGTCGAGGCGGCGCGGGCGCGGCTTCAGCTCGCTAATTCGAACCTCGCGCGCGAACAGCGGCTGTTCGCGCAGAGAGTCTCCCCTGAACAGGATCTGATCGCCGCCCGCACAGCGGCGACGGAGGCGCGGATCGCCCTGACGCAGGCGCAGAGCATGGTTTCGGCGGCGGGTGTCGGCGGCGGCGGGCTCAACCGGCTCGGCATTGCCGCGCCGATCTCGGGCCAGATCATTGCGCGCCCCGTGACGCTGGGACAAACGGTCGCGGCGGATGCCGAACTCTATCGCATCGCCAACCTGAGCCAGGTGTCGATCGCGCTTAATCTCAAGCCCGAGGATGCGGGCCGGGTGCGTCCCGGCAATACGGTGCTGGTGAAGGCGGCAGGCCGTCAGGCGACCGCCCGCGTGACCTTCGTGTCGCCGGCGCTTGATCCGCAGACGCGGCTCGTGCCTGCGCTCGCCACCCTCGACAATCGCGGTGGCGAATGGCGGGTCGGCGAGCCTGTGACGGCAGCCGTGCAGCTCACGGGCAGCGGCGGGAGCGGGGCGGTCCGCGTGCCGACGACGGCGGTCCAGAGTTTCGAGGGCAAGTCGGTCGTGTTCGTGCGCACGCCCACCGGCTTCAAGGCGACCCCGGTCCAGCTCGGCGATGCGTCGGGCGACACGGTGATCGTCCGGTCGGGCCTGACCGGCAACGAACAGATCGCCACCACCGGAAGTTTCACGCTCAAGGCCGAGATCGGCAAGGGCGAAGCGAGCCACGAGGATTAAGCCATGATCGCCCGTATCGTAACCTGGGCGGTCGAGAAGCGCTGGCTAGTCCTGCTCCTCACCGTCATCGTCGCCGCCATCGGCGCCTTTTCCCTCTACCGGCTACCGATCGACGCGGTGCCGGACATCACCAACAATCAGGTCCAGATCAACGTCCGCGCGCCTGCCCTCTCGCCCGAGCTGGTCGAGAAGCAGGTGTCGTTTCCAATCGAAACCGCGCTCGCCGGCACCCCCGGCCTGGAATATACGCGCTCGTTGAGCCGCAACGGCTTCGCGCAGATCACGGCGGTCTTTTCGGACGCGACGGACATCTATTTCGCCCGCCAGCAGGTGGGCGAGCGTCTGCGGGGCGTGCAAGAGAATCTGCCCGACGGCGTGAACCCTGAAATGGGTCCGATCGCGACAGGCCTGGGCGAGGTGTACATGTACACCGTTCGTCTCGATCATCGCGAGGACGACAAGCACAAGCCCGGTGAACCGGGCCAACAGCCCGATGGCAGCTACATCACGCCAGAGGGCGAGCGACTGACGACCGAAGAGGACAAGGCGACCTACCTGCGCACCGCGCAGGACTGGATCGTGACGCCGCTTCTGAAGACCACACCGGGCCTCGCCGGTGTCGACTCGATTGGCGGTTACGCCAAGCAGTTCCTCGTCGTGCCCGACGTGCAGAAGCTGGCCTCGCTCGGCATCACGCTGACGGACCTGGGAAATGCGCTGGAGCGCAATAACACCAGCGTCGGCGGTGGCTTCGTCAATCGCAATGGCGAAGGTCTGGCTGTTCGCTCGGATGCGCTCGTTCGCAATGCCAGCGAGTTGGCCAGGACCGTGATCGCGACACGTAACGGCGTGCCGATCACGGTCGAACAAGTTGCGACTGTGAAGACGGGTCAGGCGATCCGCATGGGTTCGGCATCGGAGAACGGTACCGAAGTCGTCGTCGGCACGGCGATCATGCGGATCGGCGAGAACAGCCGCATCGTGTCGACCGCGGTCGCTGAGAAACTGAAGACGATCAACGCTTCGCTGCCTCCTGACGTCGTAATTCAGCCGGTGCTGAACCGCACCGAGCTGGTCAATTCGACGATCAAGACGGTCGCGAAAAACCTGTCCGAAGGCGCGGTGCTGGTCATCGTCGTGCTCTTCCTGCTGCTCGGCAACTTCCGTGCGGCCCTGATCGCGGCGTTGGTCATCCCGATCACCATGATGCTGACAGGCTTTGGTATGCTGCGCGCTGGGGTCTCGGCCAATCTGATGAGCCTTGGGGCTTTGGACTTCGGTCTGATCGTCGACGGCGCCGTCATCATTGTCGAAAACGCGCTGCGCCGGCTTGCCGAGCAACAGCATCATGAAGGCCGATTGCTCAGCGTCAAGGAACGGCTCGCGACCGTGGCAGCCGCTGCGCGTGAGATGATCCGTCCCTCTGTGTACGGGCAGGCAATCATCATCCTCGTCTACGTACCGCTGCTCACGCTGACCGGCGTGGAGGGTAAAACGTTCGGACCGATGGCGCTGACCGTCATCATCGCGCTCGCCTTCGCCTTCATCCTCTCTCTCACCTTCGTGCCGGCGATGATTGCGATCTGGCTGTCGAAGAAGGTCGAGGAGAAGGACGGCCGCATCATCACGTGGCTGAAGAAGCGCTACGAACCCGGTCTCGACCGGGCCATGAAGCGCCCGACGCTGACGATCGGTGCGGGTGTGGGAAGCCTTGTGGTGGCGGCGCTTGCTTTCACTACGCTCGGCTCGGTGTTCCTGCCGCAGCTCGACGAAGGCGATTTGCTGATCCAGTCGCTCCGCATTCCGGCAACGTCGGTCCAGCAGAGCCAGGCGATGCAGGTGCCGATCGAGCGGATGATGTCGAAGCAGCCGGAGGTGCAATTCGTCTATTCCAAGACGGGCACCGCCGAGCTGGCGGCCGACCCGATGCCGCCGAACGCGACCGACATGTTCGTCATCCTGAAGCCGCGCAAGGATTGGCCGGATCCTGAGCTTCCCAAGGAGGAGCTGGTCAGCCGGATCGAGGGTAATCTCGCGAAGATTCCGGGAAATGCCTACGAGATCACCCAGCCCATCCAGATGCGCTTCAACGAGCTGATCGCCGGCGTGCGCGGCGACATCGCGGTGAAGGTGTTCGGGGACGACTTCAACCAGATGAACCGGACGGCCGAGCAAATCGCGGCGGTGCTGCGCAGAACGCAAGGCGCAGCGGACGTGAAGGTGGAGCAGACGACCGGTCTTCCCATGCTCGACATTCGCGTCAACCGCGACGCGATGGCGCGGTTGGGCGTTACGGCTCAGGATGTGCAGGACACCGTGACTGCGACGATCGGCGGGCGAACATCGGGCCAGATCTTCGAGGGCGACCGTCGCTTCCCCGTGGTGATCCGCCTGTCGGAGGCGCAGCGTGCCGACATCGGCCTACTCCAACAGGTGCAGGTGCCGGTGGCAGGCGGCGGCTATGTACCGCTGTCCAGCGTCGCCGAGATCAAGGTGGTCGATGGTCCGAACCAGATCAGCCGCGAGAACGGCAAGCGGCGCGTGGTGGTGCAAGCCAACGTGCGTGGCCGCGACGTCGGATCCGTCGTGGCGGATGCGCAGGCGGCGATCGGCAGCCAACTCCGGCTGCCTGCCGGCACCTATCTCGAATGGGGCGGCCAGTTCGAGAACCTCCAATCGGCAAGCGAACGGCTGAAGCTGGTCATTCCGGCTTGCTTCATCTTGATCCTGCTGCTCCTCTACGGGGCGTTGGGATCGGTCCGCGACGCCGCCATCGTGTTCACCGGCGTGCCTTTCGCGCTGGTGGGCGGCGTCCTGTTGCTGTTCCTGCGGGGCATGGACTTCTCGATCTCGGCGGCAGTGGGCTTCATCGCCCTCTCGGGCATCGCGGTCCTCAACGGCCTCGTCATGGTCAGCTCGATCCAAGATCTGATCCGATCAGGGATGAGCCGCGAGGAAGCCGCGCATGTTGGCGCGATGCAGCGTCTGCGACCCGTCATCATGACCGCGCTAGTCGCCAGCCTCGGCTTCGTGCCGATGGCGCTGGGCGAAGGCGCCGGCGCAGAGGTTCAAAAGCCTTTGGCGACGGTCGTCATCGGCGGTCTGATCTCGGCGACGCTTCTTACGCTGTTCGTGCTGCCGACACTCTATGCCCGGTTCGGGCAGAAAGTGATCGAGAAACCCGAGCACTACAATGAGGAGCATGAAGGGGACGACCACGGTCAGACCTTCGTGAACAACTTGGCCTGATGGATGGGCGGGGCGATCCGCGATCGCCCCGCCCATCTCTGGGAGATGGGGATATGCCTCGCACCATAACCAGCTCGATGCTTCACGGCGGGCCACTGCGCATCTGGTCGGCACTCACCGATCCGGATCATCGCCGGGCGTGGAGTCCGCTCGTATTTCTCGATGATCCGTCCCGGCTCGGCGACACAGAATGCACCTTTGCGATCCAGGGCATCACCCGGCCAATTCGGACGCCAGCACGGATTGATCGATTCGATAAACCGCACGCCTTCGCTTGGTCCTGCGGCATCCCCTATCTGTTCACGCTCGAAGAGCGGTACGAGCTGGCGGGGGACGATGGCGGCACCAGGCTAACGCATAGCTGCACGCTGCGCGGGGCGCTCTCCCTGCCGTTCGCGGCGATGATGTTGCGCCGCCTGCGATCCCTGATGGTCGAATCTGACGATCGCCTCGCAACCTATCTCCGCTGGCGGGTAGGTCAGCCTGCCCGGGCTATCAATCGTCAGCGCGTCCCCTTCCGCTACAGGAGGAAGGCGCGATGATGATGCACTGTAAGCGGGTGCTGCCCGCCGTCATCCTCGTTGTCGGGCTCGCGGCGTGCTCGGAAAGAAAGCCGCCAGCCCCGCCAACGGAGCAGCAGATCCATTCGTCCGACAGCGCCGTGGCGACCGGGGAAATGGGGCGGCATAGATATCGCTGTTCCGACGGGGAACCGCTGTTCGTCGATTACAAGGACAACGGCCTGCAGATCGATTTGCGGCGCTCCAACGGGGGACCGCCGATGATGCTGACCGCGCCAGCGCAGGGCCTGCAATATGTCGGCGAAACAGCCACCGCGACCTTCAAGGGGTCGCAGCTCACCATCGTGGAAGGCGATGGCCGTACCCGGATCTGCGAGCGGGAAGGCACGCGATGAACTGCCCTGCCTTCGAACGCCACAGGGCGCTTCGTCGGAAGAGACCGATGTCTGACACGTCGATTTCAAATGTGACAACCTTGTGCGGCCTGAATCGGGCCGGTCTGGCGATCGCGCGCCTCGGCGTCGTTCTCGTCTCCGGGGCGGTTATAGGGGCGTGTAATCCAGCGCCGACCCAGCCTACCGAGCCGGCGCATGAAAAGCATCTGACGTCGAAACTAATCGCGCAGCGCATCATGTACTGCGACGACGGCACACGCGCCGATGTCGACTTCATCGATGACGGCTTGAAAATGGCCGTCACCTGGCTGCCGAAGGGCAGGACCGAGATCCTGCGCGCGCAGCGAACCGGTGACGAGTTTCGCGGCGACCATTCGCGGGCTGTCGTGGCGGGCGGATCGATCGCGTTCACGCGACGCGGGAAGATCCGCGTCTGCCACCGAACCCCGGAGGAGTCCTAGGAAATGCAGGCACTGCTCTATACGCTTGCGCCTGTGCTGGCGGTCGTGCTCGGCGCGATTGTCGCGAGCCGCACCAAGTTGAAACCTGGCCTCGTGGCGGGCCTACAGCATCTCGCTGCCGGCGTCGTGTTCGCGGCGGCAGCGACCGAAATCCTGCCGCAGGTCAAGCATGAGGCATCGCCCAGCGCGACGTTGATCGGCGGGGCGGCGGGCGTCGCGACCATGCTGGGGCTCAAGGCTCTTGAGGCCCGCTTCAAGGGGCCGATGGCGCTACTCGCCGCGATCGGCATCGACATTCTGGTCGACGGCCTGGTGCTCGGCCTCGCTTTCGTGGCGGGCGAGAAGGCAGGTCTCCTGCTGACGATCGCGCTCACTCTGGAAGTGTTATTTCTGGGACTGACGCTGACCGACGAGCTGGCGGAAACCTATCGCTCGCGCTTGCGCATCATCGTGATCGTCTCGGCATTGGCCCTGCTGCTGCCGATCGGCGCGCTCGCTGCCGTGCCGGTCGCCGCGCTGTCGCCGGTGATGATCGCCGGCTTCCTCAGCTTCGGGCTGATGGCGCTGCTCTACCTCGTCACGGAGGAGTTGCTGGTCGAGGCGCACGAGAAACCCGACACCCCGCTCATCAGCTCGATGTTTTTCGTCGGCTTCCTGGCCCTGCTGACACTTGAGGAGATGATGGGATGATCCCGGGCAACGACAACAATGGCGGGCAGGAGCGCCGCACACTGTGGATCGTCCTGCTGCTGAACGCGGCGATCGCTGCGGGCTTCTTCGTTTCCGGCTTCTTCGCGGACTCGAGCGCGCTGATCGCCAACGGCGTCGACAACCTGTCCGATACGGCTGTGTATGCGCTGAGCCTTGTGGCGCTCACCCGGGGCCAGACATGGAAGACACGCGCCGCGGTCGCTTCGGGCGTCATGCTGCTGATCTTCGCGGGCGGCATCTTGATCGATGTCGGACGGCGCTACGTGCAGGGCAGCGAGCCCATCGGACCTACCATGATGGTCATGTCCGCGATCGCCGGCGTCGTGAATTACCTCTGCCTGCGGCTGCTCCAGCGCCTCAAGGATCCGGACGTCAATCTCCGGGCCGCAACCACCTTCAGCTTCAACGACTTCATTTCCAACGGCGGCATCCTGATCGCCGGCGTGCTGGTGCTGTGGTTGGGTACCAATTGGCCGGACCTGCTGGTCGGCTTCGCCACCGCCATCATCGCCATCAAGGGCGGTGTCGAAATCCTGCGCGACGCGCGCGCCGAAACCAAGAAAAGCGAAAGGAGGTCGTCATGAACGACAAGCTCGAACTCGACATTCCAGTGTTGTTGCCGAACCTTCCTGACGCGGCCGATGCCTGCCTGGACCGTCTCGTATCAACCCTGTCAAAGCGCGAAGGCGTGGAGCGGGCGCATGTGATCTGCCTCGACGGCGACACGCCGGCGGCGCTGTGCATCCATTTCGATGCTGCCAAGCTGCCGCTGCCGCGCGTGCGCGAGATGGTGCGCGCCGCGGGCGCCGAGATCACCGACCGCTACGGCCATGCAATCTGGCAGGTTACAGGTATCAATCACGAGCGTCGGGCACGCACCGTCAGCGATGCGCTGTGCGCCTTGCCCGGCGTGGTCCAGGCAAGCGCCAGCACCAGCGGCTCGGTTCGGGTCGAGTATGATCGACGCGAAACCACCGAAGAGGAGGTCCGCGCCGCACTTGGCAAGCTGAAGGTCGGTGTGGGCAAGCGGGTCGCGGCCGACGACCATGCCGGCCACGACCACGGGCCGGGGGGCCACGGCATGAGCGAGGAGAAGCACGGTCCCGGCGATGGCCACGACCATAGCCATGCCGAGTTTCTTGGCCCCAACACCGAGCTGATCTTCGCGCTCGCCTGCGGCGCGCTGCTGGGGATCGGCTATGCGATCGAGAGGCTAGTTGCCGGCGCACCGGAGTGGCTGCCGACCGCCTGCTACATCACAGCCTACTTTTTCGGCGGATTCTTCACGCTGCGCGAGGCGATCGATAACCTTCGGATGAAGAAGTTCGAGATCGACACGCTGATGTTGGTCGCTGCCGCCGGCGCCGCTGCGCTGGGCGCATGGGCCGAAGGCGCGCTGCTGCTGTTCCTGTTCAGCCTCGGCCATGCGCTTGAGCATTATGCAATGGGCCGCGCCAAGAAGGCGATCGAGGCGCTGGCGAAGCTCGCGCCCGAAACCGCGACCGTGCGACGCGGCGGGCAGACCAGCGAAATCCCGGTCGAGCAGATGGTCGTCGGGGACATTGCCATCGTCCGCCCGAACGAGCGCCTGCCTGCCGACGGCTTCGTCATCAAGGGCACCAGCGCGATCAACCAGGCCCCGGTCACGGGTGAAAGCATCCCGGTCGACAAGGTGCCGGTCGCAGATGCCGCAGCGGCACGCGCCAAGCCCGATGCAGTCGACGCGGAAAGCCGGGTTTTTGCTGGTACGATCAACGGCGGCGGCGCGATCGAGATCGAGGTGACACGCCGTTCCAATGAAAGCGCGCTTGCCAAGGTCGTGAAGATGGTGAGCGAAGCGGAGACGCAGAAGTCGCCGACGCAGCGCTTCACCGACCGGTTCGAACGGATCTTCGTGCCCGCCGTCCTGGTCCTGTCAGTGCTCCTGCTGTTCGCATGGGTGGTCGTCGACGAGCCGTTCCGCGACAGCTTCTATCGCGCGATGGCGGTGCTGGTGGCGGCAAGCCCGTGCGCGCTCGCGATCGCAACGCCGAGCGCGGTCCTGTCGGGCGTTGCCCGTGCAGCGCGGGGCGGCGTGCTCGTGAAGGGCGGTGCACCGCTCGAAAACCTCGGGTCGCTCAAAGCGATCGCTTTCGACAAGACGGGCACGCTGACCGAAGGTCGTCCGCGCATCACTGATGTCGTGCCCGTCGATGGCGCCGATGAAGGCGAGTTGCTGGCGCTGGCTGTCGCCGTCGAAGCGTTGAGCGACCATCCCCTGGCCCAAGCGATCGTCAAGGACGGCCGCGAACGTCTGAACGATCGTGCCGTGCCGACTGCCGGCGACCTCAAGAGCCTGACCGGTCGGGGCGTCACCGCGAGCGTGGATGGCGAGACGGTGTGGATCGGCAAGGCCGAGATGTTCGGAAGTGAGGGCATTCCGGCGCTGGGGCAGGGCGCGCAGGACGCAATCGCGAAGCTGCGCGAGAACGGCCGCACGACAATGGTGGTCCGCAAGGGGGACCGCGACCTGGGCGCGATCGGCCTGATGGACACGCCTCGCGAAGCTGCCAAGACCGCGTTGCGTCGGCTGCACGAGATGGGCGTGTCGCGGATGATAATGATCTCCGGCGATCACCAGAAAGTCGCCGAAGCGATCGCCGACGAAGTCGGGATCGACGAAGCGTGGGGCGACCTCATGCCCGAAGACAAGGTTGCCGCGATCAAGAAGCTCGCCGGCGAAGACAAGGTCGCGATGGTGGGCGACGGCGTGAACGATGCGCCGGCGATGGCAAGCGCCACGGTCGGCATCGCGATGGGCGCGGCGGGGTCGGACGTTGCGCTGGAGACAGCCGACGTGGCGCTGATGGCCGACGATCTGGCGCACCTGCCATTCGCAGTCGGTCTTAGCCGCCATACCCGTGGAATCATCCGGCAGAACGTCTTCGTCAGCCTGGGTGTCGTCGCCTTCCTGGTGCCTGCTACCATCCTCGGCCTCGGCATTGGGCCAGCGGTGGCGGTTCATGAGGGATCGACGCTGCTCGTCGTCATCAATGCGCTCAGGCTGCTCGCCTACCGCGATCCGGCAGGGAAGGCGGCATGAAGTGGCTGATCGCCTTCGACCTCGACGGCACGCTTGCCGAGAGCAAGCGGCCGTTATCGGAGGATATGGCCGCAATCCTCGCCCGATTGCTCGCCATCACGGATGTGGCGGTGATCTCGGGCGGGGACTGGTCGCAGTTCGAAAAGCAGATCGCCTCGCGCCTTCCTGCCGGCGTCGCGCTCGACCGTCTCTGGTTGATGCCGACCACAGGCACGAAACTCTATCGGTTCATCAATGGCGCTTGGCGCGCGGTCTATGCCGAACTGTTCGACGACGCGGAGAAGGCGAAGATCCGCACGGCCTTCGATCAGGCGCTGACCGATGCCGGTCTCGCCGACGAACGTATCTGGGGCGAACGGATCGAGGACCGGGGCAGCCAGATCACCTTTTCGGGCCTGGGGCAGGCAGCGCCGCTGAAGGAAAAGGAAGCGTGGGATCCTGACCGAAAGAAGAGGACCGCGTTGCAGGCCACGTTGCGCGCGAAGCTGCCGGAGCTCTCGATCAATCTCGGTGGCACGACATCGATCGACGTGACCAGAGCAGGGATCGACAAGGGCTATGGCCTGAAGCGCCTGAGTGCCGAGAGCGGTGTCCCGCTCGACGGGATGCTGTTCATTGGGGATGCGATATTCCCCGGTGGGAATGACTATCCCGCTGCTGAAATCGGCCTCGACACAGTGAGGGTGCGCGACGTCGCGGAAACCACCGCCGTCGTGACCGCCATCATCGCGTGTCTGCACCGATAGGATCAAGATACATGGTCGGCTCCATCGCGGAATGCCGCATTGTCAAAGCTCTGGCTTCTGTCGCTTAGGGCAGCGCTTCCTAAAACGAAAAGAAGGCAATGTGCGCGTCTCCGCGAACAAAGCCTCCAGCGATCAATCTAGGTGTTCAGTCCCGGCATCTGGTGGATCGGGTCGACGTTGAACCGGTCTGGCTCTGAAGTCCAGATCTTGGCCATGTATTCGTAGGGTGTGAGGCCGCTGAGCGTCTTGAGCCGGCGGGCAAAGTTGTAGGCGGCCATGAAGTCGGCGAGGTGCGTCCGCAGCTGGTCGTGGCTCTCGTAGTGGAAGCGTTTGACCGTCGCCTCCTTGATGGTGCGGTTCATCCGTTCGACCTGACCGTTCGTCCACGGGTGGTTCGGCTTGGTGAGCCGGTGTTCGATGTCGTTTGCCTCGCAGATCATGTCGAAGCGCATCTGGCGCGACCAGGCGGTGTTCCGGTTGCGCGGCTGCTCGGCGAACTGAATGCCATAGCACATTGGGAAGCGCTGGTTCGGGAGCCGCTATGGCCCTGATGAAGACAAGGCCGCGTAGCGGCCGCAGACTTCATCAGGGCAAGCCATGGCCGGTCAGCAGGTATCTAAAGTGAGGTTGTCGAGACAACACTTTGGAGGCCGACCGACCATGACCAAGCTCACCTCTACGCCTGCCGGCGCCGTGCTGGTAGCCATCGACATGTCCAAGAGCCGACAGGAGGTTCTCATCGAGCGACCGGAAGGCGGCCGGCGCCGGCGGATGACCGTCATGGCGACCAGGCAGGACTATGACGGCTTTGCCGAGCAACTCGCTGCTATCGGGCGCCCTATCATCGTCGGGTTCGAGGCGACGGGTAATTACCATCGTACGCTGGCGCACCGGCTGCTGACGGCAGGGTTCGAGCTGCGCCTCATCTCGTCGGTCGCGCTCGCCAGAACGCGCGAGGCGCTGCACAACGGCTGGGACAAGAACGACTCCAAGGACGCGCAGGTCATCCTGCACATGCTGCGGATCGGTGCGACGCAGCGCTACGTCGACCCGCTGGTGGCCGGAATCAACGACCTGCAGGAGCTCTCGAAGACTCACGAGACGATCTCAAGGATGAAGACGCAGACCTGGCATCGGATCCTGACCCACTACCTGCCGCTGTACTTCCCCGAGATCGCCCGCTTCGCAGGCAACAGCCGGTCCGACTGGTTCCTGGCGCTCATCGAGCGGTTTCCGACGCCGGCCACCATCACGGCGCTGGACCGCGAGGCGTTCTCGGCCGCGGCATGGCCGCTCATCGGCCGCAAGGTCTCCAAGGCACGCCTCATCAACGACATCTACGAGACGGCGTCCGCCTCGACGGCACTGCCGGTGCCGGAGAACTCAGCCGCCATCACCATGTTCCGCATGGTCATCGCGCAGGGCCGCAGCCTCATCCACCAGCGAGACGAGATCGAGCGGCTGGCCCATGCGCGGCTCGCCGATGACGTCGACTACCAGCTGCTGCGCAACATTCCGGGCATCGGTCCGATCAACGCGCTGACCATCCTGGCCGAGGCCGGTGATCTGCGGCGCTTCAACCATCATCGTCAGTTCCTGAAGTTCTGCGGTCTCGATCTCGCAACGTGTCAGTCAGGCACGTTCCGTGGCCGCACGAAGCTGTCCAAGTACGGCAATGCGCGCCTGCGCCGGACCTTCTGGATGGCTGCCCAGGTCGCCGCGCGTCAGCGCGACAACAGCTTCCGCGACAAGCTCGGACGATATGTCGCCGGGCACGCGGACGATGCCGACCGTCGCCGCAAGGCGATGACGGCGCTCACCGCCAAGATGGCGCGCGTGGCTCACGCCGTCATCAAGACGGGGACAGAGTACCGGCCGTTCCTCGAACGGTCGGATGCCAGGTGGAAGGACCCCTCTCTGCAAGTGCCGTGAGGGCGCTCGTCGAGCGACCCTGTAGATAATGTTCGGGCCTTCCACCTGGGTGCGTATCTCGTTTTAAGGATGGTGAGGACCACGGCCGCCTCGGCGCTGCTGGATCCTGTGTTTGCTATGGCAGGGAGCGATCCCGTTGACGGTGGGAGCCATCTGGCTCAGATTGCATGCCGCGCCGACGGTTGTCGGCGCATGGATATCTGCTGGCCAAAACCCGCCGCTGCTTCCCGACATAGGACGTTATCGGTCAGGATCGTGTGTATCCGGTACGGCACGGCCTTCAGCAGGTGTTCGAGGAACTCCCATGCTGTGCGCCTATCGGCCTTGTCGACCAGCTGGGTGACTGCGAACTTGCTGGTGCGGTCTATGCCAACGAACAGATAGAGCTTGCCTTCGGCAGTCTGCACCTCGGCGATATCGATGTGGAAGAAACCAATCGGATAACGCTTGAAGCGCTGACGCTTGGGCTTGTCGCCCTCGACATCCGGTAGCCGTGAGATGCCGTGCCGCTGAAGGCAACGGTGCAGCGCTGACCGGGTCAGGTGCGGTAGCGACGGCTGCAATGCGTAGAGGCAGTCGTCGAGCGGCAGCAGTGTGTGGCGACGGAACGCCACCACCATTGCCTCCTCCGCCTCGGTCAGGGTCGTTGAATGAGGGGCCTTCGGCCCGGTCTTCAGATCCTCGACCGTCGCCCTCTTACGCCACTTCGCCACCGTCTTGGGGTTGATCCCCAGCTCACGGCTCAGCGTCGCGAGCGAAGCTTGCGATCGCTGTATTGCTGCTCGGACAGCGTGCGTGGTCGTGGCGCTCCCGTGACGTACCTGTCCCATACGGCTTCCTTCCATTCCAACGAAAGGATCGCACCATCAAACCGTGGGATCAAACACCTAGCGGGAAAGGCGAAGGTGCCAGCGTATAGCGCGAGATCCCAACGGTCCTGAAGCGGACGATCGGCAAAGCTTTCCATGCTGGTGCCGTCGATGCCTTGTTCCAGCACCTGATAAAACGCGAACGTGCTGCGCTCGCGAGCGCGCGCCTTATCGATGAATGCGATCGGTGGAGGATCTAGCCCGACCGACTTCGGCCCCTTTCCGTCCCCGGTCATGGCGTGGCAGCTCGCGCAGTTCTGGTTGAACAGCGCTTGCCCGCGCGGGTAATTGGGGGCGACGGCCGGGGCGAGCGGCACAGGATACGCGGCGATGAGATCAGCAGCGAGGCTGCGTGCGGCGGTTCCTACCGCTTCGGCGGGGGCCTTGGCCGCGATCAGCCGCTCCAGTGCAGTAGCCCGGCGCGCCAAATCGGCCTTGGCAGACGAGGATGCCAAGCTGGTTATCCGCTCGCGTGCCGAGGCGGAGAACTCCGTCATTTCAGCATATTCGGTCGGACTGACGATCTGGCCGCCCTTCACCGCTTCGGGATAGTCCACTGCGACGTAATCGAGCAGCCGCCATGCCGTTTGCACCGGGGCGGTCGTCTGGGCGCTGGCCGGCGAAACCAGCATGATCGCAACGAACATTGCAATAAGCGCACCGACCCAGCCATGGCGACTAAGTAGCATTAGCAGGTTATCGGCGAACTTCGCACTGCAAGACCGCGATACAGGAGCGATGGCTGGCCCGTTCGCGGCGACCCGGTTAAGGTTCATCGATCGCCTCTTATGCCGTCTAACAGGGCGACTACATTTCAAATAATGTTGAAACATTGGGCTGACCATGGATGAGAATCAAGCGCTGACAGCGTTCGCCGCCATCTCGAATGCGACCCGGCTGCGCATTGTTCGGCTGCTGGTCGTAGCAGGCGCAGACGGCCGCTCTGCTGGCGCGATCGGCGAGGAGCTGGGCGGCACGCCGCCCTCGCGCCTGTCCTTTCACCTTAGCCAGCTTGAACAGGCTGGTTTGGTGGTGAGCCGTCGCGAGGGACGGTCGATCATCTACAGCGCGATTTTCCCGGCGCTGTCGGACCTGGTGGCCTTCCTCATGCACGATTGCTGCGAAGGCCATTGCCTCGTCTGCGATCAGGCGATCGAGCTATTTGCGAAATGTACAGGACGGCCCACCCCGGCCGCCCGGGTGGTCCAGCGTGCTTGAGGGCAATCACGCGCGCTCTAGTCGGCGGCTTCCGCGTGCCATCCCAAACATGGCGATGCTGGCGACAGGACTATCGGCCGATTGACGGTCGCGGATCGCCCGAAGATCGGCGGTTAGCTGCGTTTGACCGATGTCGATCAGTACGTACCCGGCTTGCTCCACGTCGGAGAACCGTATGTGGCCGTTGTTGGCTAGAGCGTCGCCGAAGCGCCCCTTGGGGGGTGAGGCCGCGGCTAGCGCGGACGTGACGATTTCGCCTGCGACCGGGCGCCCGCCGCTGTCGTTCAGGTCGTTGACCCAAAAGGAATGCACATCGCCGCTCAGGACAAGTGGGCTCGTGACGGTGGATCGTGACAGGCCCTGCAGGACACGGCTTCGGTTCGCCGTATAGCCGTCCCATTGATCACTGAACGTTGCTCTGCCTGCGCTATCAAGAGCAAGCGGCGCGAAGAAAACTTGCTGTCCGATCAGCGTCCACGGACGATGCTCGCTGGCGAGCCGCTGGTCGAGCCAGCGTTCCTGTGTTGCCCCCATGATCGTCCCCGTCGATGCCGCGGCCTCCGCACATCCGTCTAGCCGGACGTTGCGCGCTATGCCGGCAGGAGCGCAGGGTGACGGACTGCGGTACTGGCGCGTATCCAACACGGAAAGTGACGCAAGGTCGCCCCAATCGACGGCTCGATAGAGCCGGGGCGTACTGGCACCGTGCCATATGCTCGGCCGGATCGGCATATGCTCGAAGTATGCCTGGTAAGCAGCGGCACGTCGCGTCGCGAACATGGCAGCGGGTTCGCCGGTCCGATTGGCGAGATTTGCATAGTCGTTGAGGACTTCGTGGTCGTCCCACGTCACTACCCACGGGCAGGCGCGATGGGCGGCCTGTAGATCGGGGTCCGTCTTGTAGAGCGCATGCCGCTGCCGGTACCCGCCAAGGTCCAGCGGCTCCGACGTGCCAAACGAGCGGACCTTTGCCTGATCGGGATAAGTTTGCTCGTAGATGTAGTCGCCAAGCTGGAGCACTAGGTCGGGCTGCTGCGCAATCATGTCGCGGTAGGCTCCGAAGCGAGCCTGCTCCCAATGTTGGCACGACGTTACCGCTATCCGCAGCCGAGCGGACGTTTGCGGTACGGTCGTCGTCCTGCCGATGGGGCTCGTCGCCCCGAGCGCGTGAAAGCGATACCAGAAGGCACGACCAGACGGCAGCCCACCGACCTCGACATGGACGCTGTGGGCGGCTTCCGG
Organism: Roseomonas aeriglobus; assembly: GCA_016937575.1. Taxonomy (NCBI): domain Bacteria; kingdom Pseudomonadati; phylum Pseudomonadota; class Alphaproteobacteria; order Acetobacterales; family Roseomonadaceae; genus Muricoccus; species Muricoccus aeriglobus. The sequence goes on from JAFHKN010000005.1 coordinate 136,356, forward strand.
CCGTGCGGGTAGGACGCCGCGGCGGACGATCGTTCGAAAGCCGCGATCAGCAGCGACCTCGTACCGCACCGAGACGGCCTTCGCATCGAGCGGAGCAAGGCCGCGCCCGATCAACCGCGTCCATAGGACAAATCCGTCGCCCGACGGATCGCCGCTGGCGACGCCAAGTCCGAACGGATCAATATCGGTGCGTGCATGAGCATCGATGGGCGTCGATGGCATGATGGCTAGCGATGCCATTGCCATCATGACAGCGCGGCGATGCCAGGTTGGGTGCAGCGTCTCGAGCATAAATCCTGAGTACGCCCCTGGCGTGACCTGCTGATGACGAATCGCCATATTGTCACGAAAGTGTCGCCGCTTCGCAACGCTGTCGCCATCAGAGGTCCCTAGCGGCGTCATTTCAAGACTTGGTGAAAAGTCTGCTAAAATCCCAGGGGGAATAGATGATTTCGAAGACGCTCCTGCTGAGCTCCGTCAGCGCCTTGCTGTTGGCCGCCGGCACGGCCCAGGCACAATCCGGTGCTCTACCAGAACGCCCGGCTGCCACAGCGTCTGAAGGCGCCAGCGCACCAGATGCCTCGGAAGACCAGGGAGAAATTGTCGTCTATGGCTCTGGCCGTGTGAGGCAGGAGCAGACTGTCACCAAGGCAGCTATCGACATTCTTCCTCCCGGCAGTTCGCCCCTGAAGGCGGTTTCACGGTTGCCGGGTGTGGCGCTGCAAAGCTCCGATCCGTTTGGCAGCTACGAGCTGGGCACGCGATTGTCAGTGCGCGGCTTCAATCAGAGCCAGATGGGCTACACGTTAGACGGCGTGCCGCTTGGGGACATGTTCTACAACGGCCACAACGGCTTGCACGTCAGCCGCGCAATTGCGGCGGAGAACATCGCGCGGGTAGACGTGTCGCAGGGTGCCGGCTCACTTGCGATTGCTTCGACTAGCAACCTAGGCGGCAATCTCGAATTCGTATCGCGCGCGCCTTCCGAAACGATCGGCGGCGAGATCGCCGGCACCTACGGCATGTACGACACTGTGCATCTCTACGGCCGGATCGATAGCGGCCTGCTTTCCACTGGCACGCTAATCTCGGTGTCAGGCGTCTATCACGATGCTGACAAGTGGAAGGGGTTTGGCAAGCAGACCGATCGCAAGATCAATGGCAAGGTCGTCCAGCGGATCGGCGACGCCACGCTGACCGGGTGGCTGAACTACTCGCTGCATAAGGAGCGGAACTACGCCGATCTCTCACCGGCGACGCTCGACCGCATCGGCTACGATCTCGACTTCCTTCGGCCGGACTTCGACACGGCAGTCCTGCTGTCGCAAGTCAGTGCCAATCAAACGGCTGCGGCCGCCAGACGAGCGTTACCATTCCCCACGGCCGGCGTGGTCTTCCCCTCGCCCTATACCAATGTAAACGACACCTATTACGACAGCGGTGGCTTTCGTAAGGACTGGCTGGGCGCACTGACGCTCAACGTGCCGGTGGCAGACTGGCTCGATCTCGGCGCAACATACTATCACCACTACGATCGCGGCAGCGGCGGCATTTACACGCCGGCGGTGTTCAGCCCAGATGGCTTCCCGCTGTCGGTCCGAACAACCGAATACGGCATCAACCGGGATGGCGGCATAGCGCGTGCGACTGCTCGCCTGGGCGCGCATACGTTTCAGATCGGCTACTGGCACGAAGACAATGATGCAACGACCGACCGTAGCTATTACGCGGTAAGTCAAACAAATCGGCCTGACGTGACCGATCTGCTGAAGAGCCCGTTCCGCAGCGACTTCCTCACCGATCTCACCACGGTTACCAATCAGTTTTTCGTCAGCGACAGTTGGCAACTTAGCGATGCCCTGACGATCGCGGGTGGCTTCAAGGGCGCTCGGGTCGAGAACGGCATCACAACGACCTTCGGCACTCCGTTCATCAACGGGAAGATCGCCGCGAAAGACTGGTTCCAGCCGCAGATCGGCGCGACCTGGCGCGTTGGACGGCAGGAGTTCTTCGCCAATTATGCAGAGAACATGCGCGCCTATATCAGCTCGTTCCGCGGCCCCTTCGGCACTACGCAGGTCGGATTCGAGGCTATCCGCGGCGTGTTGAAACCGGAGACATCGCGAACGGTCGAGGGCGGCTGGCGTTTCAATGCTGGTCCGCTGCGCGGTGTACTGGCTGTCTACGACGTAAAATTCGAGAATCGGCTGCTCGCGGCATTCAGCGGCGCCAACATTCTTGGAAATCCGAGCGTTCTTCAGAACGTCGGTAGCGTGACCAGCCGGGGCGTTGAAGTCGCAGCGACGTACCGAGTGATGCCCCGCCTGTCGCTGATCGGTTCTTACTCGTACAACGACAGCACTTACGACGACGATACCGTAAACGGAACGGCCACCGTGCGCACCAAGGGCGTTCGAACGGTGGATACGCCAGCTCATCTGGCAAAGGGCGAGATCAACTACGACGACGGCAGTCTGTTTGGTAATCTGGCGGGAGGGTACACTTCGCGGCGGAACGTTACCTACACCGGCGACGTCACGGTTGATGGCTATGTCCTGGTCGATGCCGCGCTCGGCTATCGCTTCCCCGCAGATGGGCCGCTTGCCGGCCTAGAGCTCCAGATCAACGCCGCAAACCTTCTCGACAAGAGATACATTGCGGCACTTGGATCGGGGCAATTTTTCAACACCGCAGCATCGCTCAACAACACCCTGCAAGCAGGATCGCCACGTCAGGTATTTGGGACGATACGGAAGCGGTTCTAAGGTATGCGAGGCGGCCGGCACCATAGGGCTGACTTGTCCGGGTGCCGGTCCGACTCTCGCCCTCTACGTTTCACGTGGGCCGGTTCCCGCTTCCGTTGCGTACGTGGGATTTGGGAATGTGATGGCTTTCCCGAAATACCATCGTTTGAGGGAAAGGGGGTGACCGCCGAGGAGTGGTGATTATGAGCAGCCCCCACCGGGTGGTCCGGGTTGATAGTTAGTGCATTGTCGTCTCCGCCGCCATTGCCGGTCGGAGGTGGAGCGAAGCGGAACCGGAGGCCGGCAATGGCGGTGTCGCCGCTTCCGGGGCGGGTGGTCGATAGCCGAGGCTGCTGTGCGGTCGGACAGTGTTGTAGTGACGCCGCAAGGCGATGACGGCGCTCACCGCCAAGATGGCGCGCGTGGCTCACGCCGTCATCAAGACGGGGACAGAGTACCGGCCGTTCCTCGAACGGTCGGATGCCAGGTGGAAGGACCCCTCTCTGCAAGTGCCGTGAGGGCGCTCGTCGAGCGACCCTGTAGATAATGTTCGGGCCTTCCACCTGGGTGCGTATCTCGTTTTAAGGATGGTGAGGACCACGGCCGCCTCGGCGCTGCTGGATCCTGTGTTTGCTATGGCAGGGAGCGATCCCGTTGACGGTGGGAGCTATCTGGCTCAGATTGCATGCCGCGCCGACGGTTGTCGGCGCATGGATATCTGCTGGCCAAAACCCGCCGCTGCTTCCCGACATAGGACGTTATCCGATCTGATATGTGCGGGCGGACCCCTCGCGATGAACAGGTCGGCCAGCGCTGCCAGTACGTCTTCGTGTCGAAGCTGGCGCGCGACGACCAGTGCCAGGCACTCCCTGCTCGCCTCGTCGATAATGGTAAGGATGCGGAACTTGCGTCCGTCATGGGTGCGTTCCTCGACGAAGTCGTAAGCCCAGACATGCCCCGGATACTCCGGCCGCAACCGGATGCACGAGCCATCGTTCAGCCATAACCGGCCGCGTTTCGGCTGGCGCTGCGGCACCTTCAGCCCCTCGCGTCGCCAGATCCGTTCCACCCGTTTATGGTTCACCGACCAACCCGCCGCATGCAGCAGCGCCGTCACCCGGCGATAGCCGTAGCGCCCGTACTGCCTGGCAAGGGCGATGATATCCTCGGTGAGCGCCAGCTCGTCATCTGCCCCGAACGGCACCTTGCGCTGCGTCGACCGGTGCTGGCCGAGCACGCGGCACACCCGCCGCTCGGATACATCCAGCACCTCCCGGACCTGGTCGATGCAGCGCCGACGCCGTGCGGGGCTCAGAAGTTTCCCTTGGCTGCCTCCTGCAGGATGAGCTTGTCCAGCGTCAGATCCGAGATCGCCCGGCGCAGCCGCAGGTTCTCCTTTTCCAGATCCTTCATCCGCCGAGTCTGATCGGTCTTCAGGCCACCATATTCCTTGCGCCAGCGGTAGTAGGTCTGCTCGCTGACCGCGATGCGCCGACAGGCCTCGGCGGTCGTGCCGCCCTGACCCAGCATGATCTCAACCTCACGTAGCTTCCCGATAATCTCCTCGGGCTTGTGCTTCTTCGCAGGCATTCGTCGTCCCTTCCTTGGTCCAGACTGTAATAGTCGATGGACCACTCAGAAGGGGGCAGCTCAGACGGCCATGATCGGCGCGCGGCGCGCCAGCAATGACGGCTAGTAAGATGATGGCGAGTAGAACGAGATGATGAGGCCCGATGATAGCAGGCGCTCCCACGAGGCGATCCGCGCCGCTGCCTACGCACTTCGTGACTGCGTCAGGGCTGGACCTCCGCTTACCGACCTCGGCCGGCTACGAATGAACCTGGCCAATGCGGTACGGGAGCATCTGCCTACACAGCAGGGCTGGAACAAGGAGGCTCGAGGCTATTTCGCCGACCAGATGCCGACTTACGAGCGGATCATGGAAGAGGATCGCGAGCTTCGGCTACGCTACTCCGACCACATACGGCGTTGGAGCAGCAACGCGATAGCTTCGAACGTCCCAGCCTATGCTGCGGACGTCGCAACACTGGTAGAGCGCCTCGACCGCTACCTGCGGTCGCTTGAGCACGAGCTCTATAAGCCGATGCACCAGGCAGGGATCGAGGCGTGATCGGTGATCAATTGCCCCTGTAGGTGGAGTAGCCGAAGGGGCTGACCACGACCGGCACATGGTAGTGCGCGGCAGGGTCGGTGACGCGGAACACGGGATCGATCTCGGGGAAGAATGGCACCGCCTTCGCATCCGGGTAGCCTGCCATGTCGAACAGCAGCTTGTAGGTGCGCGGCGCGAACTTCGACGGCTACCTACCCGACGCCGATATCTCGGTTGAAACCGGGCAAACCTATAGTCCTGCATGACGATCTGGCATCTTGCATCACCGCGAGCAGCTATCGAAACCGGCGTTTATCACCTACAGTCCTGCAAGGCAGGGTCGCCGGTCCTGCGAAACCGATGGTGGGGGTGCCGTTGCGACCTGTGTCAGCTGCGATCTGTGTTCCGGTCCGCAACGAGGAGACTGCGTTACTGAAGTTGCTGGAGGCGATCGAGCGACTGGACCTGGGCGACGTCGAGGCTGCCGTGTTCTTCCTCCTTGATAATTGCTCGGATGCGAGCGAGCAGGTAATACTCGAGCATGCTGGTCGCATGGCCCTTCCGTTCACGGTGGCTCAGGGAGACCCGTCCCCTGATGCCAATGCCGGTCGTGCACGCCGGGCCGCCATCGCCCTCGGCCTGCATCATGCGGCGAGCACGCCCCACGGTATTCTCCTGACGACCGACGCCGACAGCCAGCCCCGTGCCGATTGGGTCAGGGCGGCACTGCAGGGCCTGGCCTCGGCCGACCTTGTCGCCGGGCGAATCGTCCGGATCGCAGCGGAGCGGGATCCGGTGCAGGGGAGGGTCGAGCGCTACCTCGATCGGCTTCACGCCTACCGACGATCGGTCGACCCCGTTCCGTGGGACAGTCCGACCGGCTCCCACTGCTCGGGAGGCGCCAACATGGCCTTCCGACCCGGAGCCTATCAGGCGCTGGGTGGCTTCCAGCCGGTGCCATGCGGCGAGGACGCCGCCCTGCTCGACGATGCCGGGCGCGCCGGGTTTCGCGTGCGCCGCGATCCCGGCATGGTGGTTGCGACCTCCTCACGGCGGCTCGGCCGGGCGCCGGGCGGCATGGCGGCTGCGCTCAGTGCCATCGACCATCACGGGGCACCCTCAATGCCGCATCCCCGAGGGGCGGCATGGCAATACCGACAGCAGGCGGAGGCGCGCCGCATTTGGGCCGGGCTCCCCGATTCCTTTGTCGCAGCTCGCTTCGGCGACCGTATCGGATTGACCGGTGACCATGTGATCGGCGTCGCGCGCGACTGCCCCAACGCAGAGGCGTTCGCCATGCGTGTCGTGCCGGCGCTGCCCGATATACCCGACGTCACCCTCGCCGAGGCCGAGCATGCCCTGGCAACGCTCGAGCACCAGCTTTGCGAGCAGGCGGTATGACGACGACCAAAGCTCTGCGCCATGCGATCGTCGCGGCAGGGTGGGTGACCGACCCCGCCGGCGATCCGACGACGCCCGAGGCATATCTGGACCTGCTCCGCCCTCTTTACGCTGCGGGACGCCGGGATCTCCCCATCGGGCGCCTGCTGGAGGGGCATGTCGATGCGGTGCAAATCGTGTTTCGATACGGCACGTCGTCCCAGGTCGCTGCGTTGCGGGCGCGGATCGCTGCGGGAGCGATGCTGGGTGTGTGGAATGCGGGCCTGCCGGGTGAGTCGCTGGTGCTTACCGGCGGACGGCTGACCGGCGGCAAGGGCTATGCATCGGGGGCGGGGATACTGACTCACGCGCTGGTAACTGCGGATAGCGAACGCGGGCCGCAGCTGCTCCTGCTCGACCTGGATGCCGATCCGCCTGCCATCGATCGGGAGTGGTGGCAGACGATCGGCATGCAGCGCTCGGAGACACATCTGGTGCGCTGGTCCGGCTCTGTGATCCGTGAAGACGGCCGTATCGGCGAGCCCGGCAGCTATGCGCGGGAGCCGTTCTTCAGCGGAGGCGCGCTGCGCTTCGCCGCGGTTCATGCCGGGGGCATCGCCGGCCTGCTCGATGCAGTGCGTGACCACCTGACCACCCACGAGCGCGCTTCCGATCCGTTCCAGGCATCGCGCCTCGCCGACCTGTTCCTGCTTGCCCAGGGTGCAGCGGCGAGCATCCGCGACACGGCGGGCGCCTGGTTCAGCGGGACGGATGCGGAACGCCTCGCCCGGGTGTCCGCTGCGCGGCTATCGATCGCCGGCTCTGCCGAGCGCGCCCTGACGATCGCGCAGGAGGCGGTGGGGCTGCAGGGATTGTTCCTATCGCATCCGCTGGCGGCAAAGATCGCCGATCTCATGGTGTACCTGCGCCAGCCTGCGCCCGACGCGCATCGCTTTCGCGTCGGCCAGGCTGTCGCCGAGCACATCCTCGACCCCATTCTGTGAGGATCCCGCTGCGAAACGTACGTGTCGCGCTGGTGATCGCCCCGCACCCGGATGACGAGGTCATCGGCGCGGCAGGCCTCATTGCGCGGCTTCGCCGCCATGGAGCTCGGGTCCGGGTTGCGGTCGTGACCGATGGTGCCGCGTCTCACCGGGGCAGCCGACAATGGCCGAGAGCGCGACTGGTCGCGGCGCGCCAGCGTGAGAGCCTTCATGCGCTACGTCGTCTCGGCATCGTTGCTGGCGACGTCTCGTTCCTCAATTTGCCCGATGGCCAGTTGCCCTCGATCCCGGGACGCTGTTATCGCGCGCTGCGCCGCCAGGTCGCACGATGCCGGGATCTCGATCTCATCGTCGGACCGGCCTGCGATGACGACCATCCCGATCACCGCGCCGTAGCAGCGGCCGTCGCCCGATGCCCGGGTGGCGCCGGTCGGCTGACCTACCGCGTGTGGCCGCCTCGCCCGGACAGGTCCGGACCGGCATGGCGCATCGCTGTGCCCGGAGGAGTTCCGGTTAAGCGGTCGCTGATCCGCGTCTACCGGACGCAGCTCGGCGCCGTTTCCGATGATCCAGCAGGCTTCACGATCGCGAGACACGAGCTTGCGGCCTTTGCTCGTCCGGTCGAGCGCTACCGGCCGGGTTCGAAGTGACGAGCCCGATCGATCTTGCCGGGTTCGCCGCCAAGTTCGCCGGCGACGACGATCCCTGGCGCACCTTCACCGCCCGTGACGAGGCGGTGAAGCGTGCCGCGATCCTGCACGCGATAGGTCACCGACCGGTCGGACGGGTGCTGGAGCTGGCCAGCGGCAACGGATCCAACAGTGCCGCGATCGCGAGGATGGCGTTGTGCCTCGATGCGACCGAGGGCACGAGGGAGGGGGTCGACCTGACGGCACGCGCCGTCGCGGCCTGGCCTCGTGCGTGCGCATCGCTGCTCGTGCTCCCCGGTCGACCGCCACGTCTCGTCTATGACGTGATCGTGATCGCCGAGATCCTGTATTACCTCTCAGCGCGAGAGATGGCCCGGGTTGCGCGTGAGATGGCCGCTCGCCTGCGGGGAGACGGCACCATCGTGCTCGCGCACCACAGGATCGACTACTACGACTTCGCCCAGCACGCGGCAGGAATCCACGCCCGGTTCCTCGCAGAGACCGGGCGTCGTTGGACGGTTCGCACCGTGCGCCGCACCCGCCGCTGGGTCGTCACCGCGGCCCGCGCCGACGGTGTGCCCCGATCCCCTTGAACGCGAGCGAGGCAGCACGTCCCACGTCCGTGCGATATGAGGCTTGCCGTTAAGTGGAGCGGCAGGACGTCCACCTGCCGCTCCCGCCAGGGTCGTCAGGCCGCCGCGTCGAGATCGACCTTCATCTCCCGAGCCCAGAACCTGAGGTCACGACAGGTCGTGACGAACGCCTTGACGTCCTTGCTCTTGCTTAGGGCTACGAAGCCATCGTCAAGCTCCGGCACCCGAGAAGCGTCGAACAACGTGGCGGCTGCATCGGTGTAGCCGATGAACTTGCAGTGGCCGAACGCGTCCGCCACGAAGTCCTTGGAGGCCGCATCCTTGGCGAGCATCGCAACCCCCTCCTCGGACGGGAGCACCGCGACGGCATCGAACAGGACCGAAGGTCCGCCGTCGATCTTCTGCTTGGCCGCGACCTTGGTGCCGTCGTCGAGCGTGACCCCGCCGATCTTCGGCGCGACCACCTCCCAGACCGCGCCTTCGGCTTCCAGCGCCTTCGTCAGCGCATTGAACAGCTCGGCGCTCGACCCATCGGTCAGCAGCAGGCCCATCTTTCGCCCGGCGAAATTCGCCGGGCCGTTGGCGACGATCGAGAGCGCCGACGATGTCGGCAGGTCTAGCGTCGGCTTGGCCGCCTTGGCGGCGTCCGGCAGGTCAAGGCCGAGCCCGTCCGCAACGGTAGCGGCGAGATCCTCGTCGATGTTGCGCAGGTGGCTGACCGCCCGGGCCCGGATGTCGACACGATCTACCTTCGACAGCTCGAACACCAGCGCGTCGCCGATGTGCTTCTGCTCGATCGGCTGCTGGCTGAGATAGAACTGCCGCGCCTGGCTGTAATGATCGGCAAAGGTTTCGGACCGAACCCGCTGCTTAGTCCCCTGAACCTCGGCGGGGAAGCTGGTGAAGCCGATCTCCGCGTTCTCGCGCGGACCGCCTTCCGCGCCCCAGCTGTTCGGCTCATAGTTCACGCGCCCCTTCGGATTGCGCATCGCCATGTGGCCGTCCTGCTGGAAGTTCATCACCGGACAGCGCGGGGCATTGATCGGCAGGTGGGTGAAGTTCGGGCTGCCGAGCCGCTTCAGCTGGGTATCGAGATAGGAGAAGTTGCGGCCGTGCAGCAGCGGGTCGTCACTGAAGTCGATGCCCGGCACGATGTTCTGCGTGCAGTAGGCGACCTGCTCGGTTTCGGCGAAGAAGTTGTCGACGTTGCGATTAAGCGTGAGCGTACCGACGATGCGGACCGGCACGTCCTCCTCGGGGATGAGCTTGGTCGAGTCGAGATGGTCGAAGGGAAGCTTGTCGGCGGTTTCCTGATCGAACAGCTGGACGCCGAGATCCCATTGCGGGAAGTCACCGCTCTCGATCGCCTCCCAGAGATCGCGGCGATGATAGTCGGGATCGGCGCCGCTGATCTTGACCGCTTCGTTCCACAGCACCGACTGGAGCCCCTGGCGCGGCTTCCAGTGGAACTTGACGAAGGTCGACCTGCCTTCCGCGTTCACCAGGCGGAAGCTGTGGACGCCGAAGCCCTCCATCGTGCGGAAGGAGCGGGGGATCGTGCGATCGGACATGATCCACATGATCATGTGCCAGGCTTCCGGGGTGAGGCTGGCGAAATCCCAGAAATTGTCGTGTGCGGTTTGCGCCTGGGGGAACGCCCGGTCGGGCTCCTGCTTAGCCGCATGGACCAGATCGGGGAACTTGATGGCATCCTGGATGAAGAACACCGGGATGTTGTTGCCGACGATGTCCCAGTTGCCCTGCTTCGTGTACATCTTGACGGCGAAGCCGCGCACGTCGCGCGCCAGATCGCGCGAGCCCTTGTTGCCCGCTACCGTTGAGAAGCGGACGAACACCTCCGTCTGCTGCCCGACCGTGCTCAGCACGTCGGCGCGGGTGTAGTCGGCCAGACTGTCGGTCAGCTCGAACACGCCGTGCGCGCCATAGCCGCGTGCGTGGACGACGCGCTCCGGGATGCGCTCGTGATCGAAATGGAAGATCTTTTCGCGGAGGATGAAGTCCTCGAGCAGCGTGGGGCCCCGCAGACCCGCCTTGAGACTGTTCTGGGCGTCCGCGATCGGGATGCCCTGCTGCGTGGTCATGGTAAGTGCCGCGTCCGAGGTCGTCTGGCGGGTTTCGCCGCCATGGCCCTGCTGCTCGGCATAGTTCGTCGGCTGGTCGGCACCCGCCGGCAGCGGCGGTGCCTTCTTGGCCGTCTCGCCCTTGAGTTTCACCGCGTCGCTTTTGATGCTCTTGCGTGCCATGGACGTAATCCTCCGATCATGCCCTTAATGCCACCAGCGCCACGGCGATGCGAGGCATAAATCTTTGTAGCGACTGGGAACCGACCCGGAGGACCGAAATCAAGTTATGTCAGTCGAGCATGGTCGCCGGTTCGGACGACAGGCGCGGGCTCGGCAACGTAAGTGTTCATGGCTGCGCAGAACCCGACTGCGGCTTCCTTGGTCCTGGTTCACAGCCAGGGAAAGCCGATATGAGCCGGTTGGAGATGTCTTAACGCCTTGCCGTTAGCCGAGCATGATGTACTCCCAGGTCGTACAGGTTTTCGACTGCGTCCGGCACGACCACGATCTGTGGTTGGTGCTGCTCGCCGGCCTGGTTTGCCTCTGCGGAATCTATGCGTCCTTTGCCCTGGCCGACCATGCCATACGCTCAGGGCGGAAGACGCGCAGCCTGTGAGAACCTATCACCATCGTGTCGGCCGGCTGCACGGCCTGGGCGACCCACTTCATTATCTTGCTGGCTTTCAAGCCGGGCATGCCGTCTGCGTTCAACCCGCTGGCCGTACGGCCGTTTTACGGCCGCTCGTTGATGTAAACGAATCAAATGGACAGGGACCCATGCCGCGGCTCAAGGCGTTGAGCGTCATAGACATGGCCCTGACGACAAGGACATGCACTCAGATGAGGAAACGACATGCGCGCACTATGCTGGCACGGTAAAGGCGATGTCCGCGTCGACACCGTTGCGGATCCCGAGATCAAGCACCCGCGCGATGCGATCATCAAAGTAACCGCCTGCGCGATCTGCGGGTCGGACCTTCACCTGCTGGATGGCTACCAGCCCACCATGGAGGCCGGCGACATCCTCGGCCACGAGAACATGGGCGAGGTCGTGGCGCTCGGGTCCGAGGTCACCAACCTCAAGATCGGGGACCGGGTGGTGGTGCCGTTCACGATCAGCTGCGGCGATTGCTGGTTCTGCAAGAAGGGTCTGTTTGCGGCCTGCGATCGGACCAATCCGAACGCCGAGATGGCCGCCAAGGCGATGGGCCATTCGCCCGCCGGGCTGTTCGGCTTCAGCCACATGCTGGGCGGCTACTGCGGCGGTCAGGCGGAGTATCTCCGCGTGCCGATGGCGGATGTCGGTCCGATCAAGATTCCCGACAACGTTACCGACGAGCAGGCCCTCTTCCTATCGGATATCTTCCCGACCGGCTACATGGCCGCCGAGAATGCGCAGATCGAGCATGGCGACACCGTCGCGATCTGGGGCTGCGGTCCGGTCGGCCAGTTCGCCATCCGCTCCGCGCTGATGATGGGCGCCGGCCGCGTGATCGCGATCGACGAGGTGCCCGAGCGACTCGCCATGGCGGAGGCCGGTGGCGCTGAGACGATTAACTTCGCCGAAACCGATGTCTACGACGAGCTGCAGGCGCGAACCAAGGGCCGGGGCCCCGACAGCTGCATCGATGCTGTCGGCTGCGAGGCGGCCGCGCACGGGGCGGCGGACGCGGTCATGGACAAGGTGAAGGCAAGCATGATGCTCGCCACTGATCGCGTCCACGTCCTGCGGCAGGCGATCATGAGCTGCCGCAAGGGCGGCACGGTCTCCGTGCCCGGCGTCTACGTCGGGATGGGTGACAAGCTTCCGATCGGTGCAGCGATGAACAAAGGACTAACGATCAAGCTCGGCCAAACCCACGTGCAGCGCTATACTAGACCGTTGCTGGAAAAAATCGTCGCGGGCGCGATCGACCCCAGCTTCGTGATCACCCACCCGGCCAGTCTTGAAGACGCGCCAGAAATGTACGCTAAATTCCGCGACAAGGAAGAAGGTGTGATCAAGGTTGTTATGCGCCCGCACGGTTGATTGGCGGAATAACCGGGAACAGGACGCTTATCGATGCCGATCGACACCGCCGCTTTGGAGCACGTGTAGCGGCGGTGTCGATCAGCTTGCGACCAAGTATGTCGGCAGACCTAGGGTCAGGACTCGTTGACCATAGCGAACAGCGATGGCCGACGCACCAGGAAGCGAAGCGCCACTTGGCGTGCGGTCGCGCCGTGGCTGGCCGCGATCTCCTCCAGCACGCGCCCGCCAGGGGTGCGCGGGCCGGGGAAGTCGCCCTGGCCGAACGGGCTGTCGGCGCCCGGCCGCGCGAACTTCCCATGATTTAGGCCCAGGACGCCTTCCGTGGAGCTCGAGGCGCTACCATCGGAACAAGGAGAGAAAAGATGCACAAGGCACTGTTCGTAGGCATTGAAGCCGGGCCGACCCACCAGGAAGATGCCGCTGAATTCCTCCGGGGTGCGCTGGAGCCGGTCGAGCATGAGCAGGACACGCGGCACTGGTACGCGCTGCGCTTTGGCCCCGCCGACTTCGCCATCTTCGATACCTTCCCCGGCAATGCCGGCCGGCTGAAGCATCTGTTCGGCACGGTCGGCCGGGCGCTGGTGGTGAAGACCTTCACCATCCTCAACGGATTGCCGGAGATCGAGCCGGCCGACATCCTCGCCCTCAAGGTGCCGGCGGCGGACGCCCTGCCGCGCTTGGCCCTGCATGTTCCGCTTGAAGCACGGGACGGTGCGGAGGAAGAGGTTGCCCGCTTCCTCCAAGGAGCCCGATCGGCCGTGGAGCGGGAGCCTGGCACCCTGTCGTGGTACGCTCTGCGTCTCGGAAAGACTCGGTTCGCCATCCTCGATACCTTCGCCGACGAGGCAGGGCGCGAGGCGCATCTGTCGGGCGAAATCGGCACGGCGCTATCCGGAAGCGCTGCTTCGCTGTTCGCCGAGTCTCCCCAGATCCATCGCGCACAAATCTTGGCGTTCAAGATTGCATCCGCTGGTGATGAGGAGAGGACGAGCAGGAACACGTCGGTCGCGCGGCCGCTTGAGAGAGGGACAGTCTGATGGACACGAAGCAGAAGGTGCTCGTTGGAGCGGCCGTCGCCAGCACCGCGGCAGCCGGGGCCGCGTTCGCGTTCAAGTCCGCGGGCACGGATTCGAAGCTCACCAAGGTCGCGAACTTCGACCATCAGGTGACCGGCGTAAGCGTCAGCGCGGACGGCCGGATCTTCGTCTGTTTCCCGCGCTGGACCGACGACGCCCCGATCTCGGTCGCCGAGCTGCTGCCGAGCGGAAAGCTCCAGGCCTATCCGGACGAAAGATGGAATTCGTGGCGCAACGCCAAGGCGAACGAGATGCCGGTCGACGAGTTTTTCGTCTGCGTGCAATCAATCGTGGCGGATGGTCGGGGCGCCTTGTGGGTGCTCGATCCCGCGGCGCCGGGCAATGAAAAGATCCTGCCCGGCGGGCCCAAGCTGGTCCGCATCGATCTCGCCACCGATCAGGTCACCAAGACGATCCTGTTCGACGAGACGGTGGCGCTGCAGGGCACCTATCTCAATTACATCCGCTTCAGCGCTGACGGCAAGACCGGCTACATCACCGATTCCGGCACGCGCGGCGCGATCATCGTCGTCGACCTTGACACCGGTGACGCCTTCCGCGCGCTCGACGGCCATAAATCGACGCAGGTCGAGAAGGATGTGATCGTCGAGATTGACGGCAAGCCGCTGCGCCGGCCCGATGGCCGTCAGCCGACCTTCTCGTCGGACAGCCTCGCGATCTCCAACGATGGCCGCACGCTTTACTGGCAGGCGCTTACCGGCCGGACGCTCTATTCGATCGAAAGATCGAAACTCAGCAAGGGCACGCCGACCTCCGAGGTCGAAGGGGCGGTGAAGACCGTCGGCACGACCAACGTCGCGGACGGGCTCTGGATGGGCAGTGACGGCACGCTTTACATCACCTCGCCAACCGACAATTCCGTGAAGTATTGGGCGGGCGATGCGCCGGAGCCGGTGGTGACCGACAAGAGATTGCGCTGGCCCGATACCCTGTCGGAAGGGCCGGACGGGACGATCTACGTCACTGCCTCGCATATCCAGGATACGACTTGGTATAAGCCGGGCGCCCCCGCTTCGCTGCCAACCGCGCTTTTTTCATTTCGTCGGTGAGGCGACGCGGTCGGTTTTAACGACCAGTGTCTTGATGTAGTTAGTCAAGCCGAAGCACGACCGAAAAGCTAACCTAGGTCATCTGTTGCGTGATTGACGCCCGCCGTGTGGGTTCGTCGCTGAACGTGCCGGACGCGGCATCATGGAGTCCCGCCCGCTAGCGACTGCATCTCCCAGGCGAAGACCTCGCGTTCGTCGTGGAAGCCGACAATACCGAGCTGACAAATATTGATGACCTGCGCGTACGCCGCCTTGACGATGATCACGACGAAGCTGGGTGCGGCACCGTCAATGACTGGCGCGATCACCGCAGCTGGCTGTCCTTGCTGCCCCGCCGGTTGAACGCTGAGGTCAGCGGCCGGTCACGCCCGCTCTGGCACGTCACACAGGTGCGTACGCCAGGAATGGCCCGGCGGCGACCCTCAGGGATGTCGTCCCCGCAGATCGCGCAAAAGGGCTCGCTCTCACCGCTGGGCATGCTGGCCCGAGCGGCGAGAACCGCGTCCGCTACCGTATCCTCGATCTGATCCTGCACTGCGCCGTCGCGCGTCCAACCGCCAGCCATCCGCCTCTCCTCATCGCCAACGATATGGGAAGTGGCACGCGTCGACGCCATCGTGAACGCATCGAGAGTCGATGGCGGACTGGATCGAGGCGGCCTGACTGCTGACCGAAAGCACCAACATTTTACATAATCATTCTTATCGGACTGGCAGATTTGCTCTGTCTGTAGACGCAACGTACAAATGGCACACTCCCGCTATTTAGAGAAGGCACAGCCGTTCTGCAGCGGGCCTCCGGTGCCATAACCATCCTTGGACATCGAGGATGTGTGAGCGATGACGATGCTGATGATGAGTGCTGCCGAAGTGAGCCGGTTCGATACGCTGAAGCGGCTCGACCGCAGTGAGATCCGGCCGATCGATGCCATGGCGCTGCTGGGCCTGCAGCGCAGCCAACTGTACCGCCTGCTCAAGCGCCTCCGACGAGATGGTGCCGCCGGCCTCGTGTCCCGCAAGCGCGGGCGGCCGAGCAACAGGCGGTTCAGCGATGCCTTTCGCGACCAGGTCGTCGGGATCGTGCGCGAGCGCTACGCCGACTTCGGTCCGACGCTGGCGTGCGAGTACTTGGCTGAGCACCACGGGATCACGTTGTCGCGCGAGACGCTGCGGCAGATGCTGATGGCAGCCGGCGTGTGGAAGGCCAAGGTCGCGAAGCGCGCCCGCCTCCACCAGTCACGCTACCGGCGCGAGTGCCGCGGCCAGCTGGTGCAGGTCGACGGGTCGGACCACGACTGGTTCGAGGGTCGCGGGCCGCGTTGCACGTTGCTGGTCTATATCGACGATGCCACCAGCGAGCTCATGCACCTGGAGATGGCCGAGAGCGAGAGCGCCTTCTCCTACATGCGCGCGACCCGCAGCTACCTCGAGCGGCACGGCAAGCCGGTGGCCTTCTATTCGGACAAGCACAGCGTCTTCAGGAACAACAACGCGACCGCCGACAGCGACGGCATGACGCATCTCGGCCGAGCGCTCGACAGGCTCGATGTCGAGATCATCTGCGCCAACTCGCCGCAGGCCAAGGGTCGGGTGGAGCGTGCCAACGGCACGCTGCAGGACCGGCTGGTCAAGGCGATGAGGCTGGCGGGTATCTCGTCCATCGACGAAGCCAACGCCTTCCTCCCCTCCTATATCGCCCGGCACAATGCCCGCTTCGCCTGTGCGCCAGCGGACCCGCGCGATGTCCACCGCCCGCTGGCCGCGCATGAGAACGTCGAGGCGGAGATGGTGTGGCGCGAGGAACGGACCGTCACCGCTTCCTTGGCGCTGCACTTTAATAAGGCGATGTTCATTCTTGAGCCGACGCCCCTCGCCCGCTCGCTGGCACGCAAGCGCGTGCATGTGTGCGAGTACCCGGACGGCCGCATCGAGATCCGCCACAGCGAGCGCGTGCTGCCCTACCGAGTGTTCGACAAGATGCGGCGCGTGAACCAAGCCGCCATTGTCGATAACAAGCACTTGGGTGCCGCCCTCGCTATGGCTCAGGCCATCCAGGCAGCCACACCGCATCATGCCAAGCGCAACAACAGCGAGCCGGCGCGGAGCTCGGGTTCAGTCGGTGTATTCACCCGCCCCGCCCCTGTAGGCGAAGTCGACCGGCGTCGGCTGTGTACGCCGAAGCTGAAGCGGGGCTCTCGCCTCTCCAACGAGGAACTCGTGGCACGCGGCCTTGGCGAGTACGTCCGTTAGCGCTCACCTAATGCACTATTAGCACTATGGTGTTGCCACGCTGTTCCTCGCTCCTGATTTGCGCTAGATATTCGATTGCAGGGGCCTTCCCCCACGCCGGGGAAACCATGACCGCTTCAACCGCCTTGTTGAATCGCTTGCGCGACATAACCGTCGCCAGACCGCGCCCGAAGCCGATCCGCTACGGGGCGGCTGTTCTTGCCGTGTCGGTGGTGGCCCTTGTGCAAGCGGCGATGCTCGGATCGTCCGCGCCCTGGTTCCTCTACACGCCGGCAGTCGTCCTGCTGACGCTGTTCCTTGGCCGCGGTCCCGGCATCCTGGCGACGATCCTGTCGGCGATCGGCGCGGGCCTGGTGGTGATGAGGGCTGACGAACCGCTGCTGCTCACCCCCGTTCATTGGGGCGCATCGGTCATCTTCGTTCTGACGACGCTGGGACTGGTGACGCTGGTGGAGGCGTTGCGCACCGCTTTGCTCGATGCCGATCGGCTCCGTGAGGAACGCGAACGAGCGCTGGTCGTCACGGCCGAACGTGAGGCATTCCTGTCCGGCGTGCTGGGCAGCTCAACCGACTGCATCAAGGTGCTCGATCTCGACGGCAAGCTGACCTTCATGAGCGAGGGCGGAAAGCGCGTCATGGAAATCAGCGACTTCAACGCCGTGGCCGGTTGTCCGTGGCCCGACTTCTGGCAGGATGCCGGCAACGCAGAGGCAAAGGCGGCGGTCGAAGCAGCGCGGAAGGGCGAGGCCCGCAGCTTTATCGGCAAGGCCGACACTTACCGGGGCACGCCCAAATGGTGGCATGTCGCGGTCAGCCCGATCGCCGGGCCGGAAGGGCGTCCTGACCGCATCCTGTCCGTGTCGCGCGACATCACCGAGCTGCGCGCCAGCGAGGAGGAGCGCGAGAGTTTCGTGCGTCTGGCCGAGAACAGCGCCGATTTTGTCGGCATGGCCCGCACCGATGGCAGCGTGTTCTACATGAACGATGCCGCCAAGCGGCTCGTCGGCTTGGAGGGTGCCGACATTACCAGGCTTACCATCGCCGACTTCTTCCCACCCGAGCAGGTCGAGACGGTCGCGCGTGAGGTGCTGCCGGCCGTGGACCGCGACGGGCAATGGGTCGGCGAACTCGACTTCCGGCATTTCCGCACCGGCGAGCTGATCCCGGTCCTCTACTCCGTCTTTCCGGTCACCGACGCGACCGGCGCGCTGATCGGGTACGGCACCGTCACCCGCGACTTCCGCGAACGCCGGCGCGCCGAGGACGACATGCGGCTGATGAACGGCGAGCTGGCGCACCGCCTCAAGAACGTGCTGGCTGTCGTCCAGTCGGTCGCGGCGCAGACGCTGCGCGGCGTACCCGAGGCGGAAGCGGCGAGCCGTAACCTGTCCGCCCGTCTGGTGGCGCTGGGCGCGGCGACCGACGTGCTGACCGGCACCTCGTGGCGCTCGGCCGATCTGCGCGAACTGGCGACACGCGCGCTGTCTCCGCATGGTCGCATCGGCGAACGCATTCTGCTGTCCGGCCCGGCCGTGACGTTGAGACCTGAGCTGACGGTTGCCTTCGCGCTCGCCCTCCATGAACTCGCGACCAACGCCGCCAAGTATGGCGCGCTATCGAACGACATTGGCACGGTGACGCTGGCATGGTCGGTGGACGGGGATGGCGACGATGGGGTGCTGGCAGTGTCTTGGCGCGAGCAGGGCGGTCCGCCCGTCACACCGCCGGAGCGCAAGGGCTTCGGTTCGGTGCTGATCGAGCGCTCGCTGCGCTCCTATTTCAGCGGTAAAGCTGCAACCGACTACCG
The DNA here is from genome assembly GCA_016937575.1 of Roseomonas aeriglobus. Lineage (NCBI taxonomy): Bacteria > Pseudomonadati > Pseudomonadota > Alphaproteobacteria > Acetobacterales > Roseomonadaceae > Muricoccus > Muricoccus aeriglobus. The sequence continues at coordinate 155,158 of JAFHKN010000005.1, forward strand.
GCCGGATGGGTTGGTGTTTGAACTCGAAGCGCGGTTGAAGGACGCCGCGATCACGACCGGGAACTGAAACGTGGGCCAAAGTACGCCGATCGGCAGCAAGACGATCCTGATCGTCGAAGATGAAGCCTTGGTACGATTCGACCTCGTAGACTTCTTCTCAGATGCAGGCTGGCGGGTTTTCGACGCGGAGAACGCCGACGCGGCCATCGCCATTCTCGACCTCCACAAGGAAGTTCGGGTTGTCCTGACCGACGTGCAGATGCCAGGATCCATGGATGGGGTGAAGCTAGCGCACTACGTACGGGAGCGCTTCCCCCCCACCGTGTTGTTCGTCGTCTCCGGCAATGTGCCGATCCGAGATGACGAACTGCCAGAACGCACGACATTCTTGCCAAAGCCATTCGATCCGCATCGGCTGTTGCGTCAGATCGAAGCGGCACAAGTGGGGTAAAGCTTACCCGGCACGTTAGTGGCCAGATAGGCTGACCGAGCCCGCTGCTGGCGCAGCGGGTCCGAGGGCGCAAGAGCCGCGATGACGGCGCCCCAGCGGGGGCAGCGCTGCGCTGCTTGGGGGGCTACACGCTGCCCCCGCTGCCACGAGGCGGTGTCATTTCTATTTGGCGGGGAATGTGTCTTTTCTAACTGGCGGCAACACAGATTTGCTCTGTCGATCAGCTGTTTAGGGGCTTGTTGCGCCCTTACCCGATCAGCGACGTTCGTTCGCGCAAGCGCTGCTCCCGCTCGTCAAGCCACGCGCCAAACTGCTCCAGAATGTCGTCGACGTCCAGACCCGTCCGCCGATGATGCGCCACGACGCGCCCGCGGAGCGGTGCCGGCCAGCGGGTGCTTTCGCGGACCAGCGTCGCCTGGACCCATCTGGGCGTGCTGGCGAGCAGCCATTCGAGCGAATGCCGTTCGTAAGCGAGCCTCACGCCCGACATCAGGCGGCTGACCGGCTCATCCGACAGCAGTGCGATGACAGCGCATGAGACGTGAGCACGATATGCAGGCGACAGCTCGTGAAAGGGCTGCTCTTCCCAGGTTTGTGGCTCGTGATTGGGCAGGTTTGGTACCAGCGGGCTGTTGAACAGGTTTATGCGGCTGGTGCGGTTGATGTCGGGTGCGAGAAAAGCTCGCGTGAGCCCGTCCAACACGGCGAGGAACTGCCGAGCCGAGACCTGCCCTACCCCGGTCAGCGACGCAGACCTGCCGAGCAGCGCCTTCCGCAACTCGCCATCGAAGGCGAACAGCAGGCTTAAGGCGGCGGACACCTCCTCCGACCGACAGTCGGACGCGGGTCTCGGGCCGCTCCAATGGTTCGTTCTGAGAGGTACGCCGCAGTCGGTGCAGGTGAACTCGATCCGGCTCCGCCAGCTGAAGCGGGGCTCCTGGTGGGGCTGACAGCGGCGGCAGAAGTCCTGCCGCCAGGTGCCGTGCCGGTGACAGAAGATGAGCGGGAGCGCCGCTTCGGCATCGAGGTAGGTGCCACCTGTGGCGTGGCCCTCAGCAAGGCAGACATGGCACCAGGCGAGATCGAGCTCGCCTCGCGCTCGCCCTTTTCCGTCGGTTCGTGGCAACCAGGCGGTCACCAGCCACGGCCAGCGGCGCTTCAGGTTGAGGCGCATGATCGCATTCTGATCAACACGGAGCCGTTGCGCCGCGGATTTCGCCTCCGACCCCTTCCATCCTACGTCCGCTCTGACCTTGGTGCCTGCACTGCCCGGGGATAGCTCCTGCCGCAACTCAGTGATGGACATCTCGTAACAAGCGGCGATGCGCGCCAGCCAGGAGGAGATAAGCTCGTCAGAATGAGGCCGTGGCGCGATCGGCAGCGCGCCCGGCACGGCTCAGACCGTTTCCCTGGCCCGCGCCCGCCCCCGGCGCTGGGCAATCACCTTCATGCTGACCGAGGGCAGCACGAGGTCGTCGGCATCGAGGTCTCTGGCCTCGATGCATTCGCTGCCGTTCTCGATCGCACGAACAGCCAACGTCTCGACGAGGCGGAAGATGCGCCCGGTATTGCCGTCGGAGAGATCGAGTACCGACGTGCGGCAACGCTCCTCTTCCAGCTGTGAAGGTCTCCGAAGCGGCAGGATCGCAGCTAGCGTGACCATCAACAGGCGGAACGCTTCGTCGTTCTGCCACCGAGCCAGCTCGACCGCGTCGAACCGCTCGGCGAGCGCCGCGTCGGTGAGCAGCGCCGCCTGCGCCTCGTGGTTGCCAGTGCAGACGAGCGGGATCTGCAGGTCGTTCGCGAGGTAGCGGATCGTGTTGAGGAAGATGCGCTGCTGGCGCGGCGTGCAGGCCAGCATGTGGTTGATCTCATCCAGGATCAGCATGCGAGCACCCACCTGCCCCATCAGCCGGCGAGTCAGGAGGCGCGCACGCTGCGTGTCCCCCCGCGCGGCGAAGCCGGCGCCGAGCTTCTCGAGCACCTCGCCGTAGAACTCGCCGTCGGTCGGCTGCGGTGGAAGCTGGACGGCGACGACCGGTATCGTCGCCACGCCGATAGCCTCGTTGAACCCGCGCGGGTTCTCTGCCTCAAAGCGCTCCACGATGCGCGACTTGCCCATGCCGGTTTGGCCGTAGATCAGCAGGCACAGCATGCGCGTGCGCGGCGGATAGCGCAGCATCGCGTCCAACGTCTTGCGCACCGCTTCCGCCTTCGGGAAGCCGAGCCACCGGTCCTTGCGGATCCAGGCGATCCGGTCGGCGTCGGGCCAACGCGCGCGCTCGCGATAACCATCGGCGAGATGGGAGAGGTCGCTCATTGGGGCATATCCTCGACAAGATAAGGAAGCCCCGGCTGATCGCCGCCCGTCCTCTCCTCTACCGCAGATAAGCCAACGGCAGGGGTTACCTGCTCAAGCCGGAGCTTGCTGCCACCCCTCGCCCGACGGGCGTCGCGCAGTGCCGCTTTGGTCCGCTGAAGCGCGAACCGCGCGGATTTGGTCTTGTGCGCCGCTTCCGCGACGATCAATCGCTGGGTCTCCACAGCCTGGAAGATCATCGTCTCGTCGACAGCCTGCTGGCCGCGCTCCCGCAAAGTGCGAACCGCCTCCTTCTGTTCCCAGCGGGTGATCGCGGGACGCCGCAGATCGCGGTAGGGCACCTCGAGGTGCTCGCCGTGTGGTAGCTCGAGCCAGACGCGCGAAAGGTCGCGGGGATCCCAACGCACCGGCATCGTCTGCCCCGGCCGCGTGTACCAGCAGGATAGCGCATCATCCCAATAGTGAGTGCGGAACAGCTCGATGCCGTGTGGTGTCACGGCGCGCAGCTCGCAGGGTAGAAAGTCGAACAGGAACGCGGCATCGTCGGCCGGAAGGCGGACCAGCTCCGGGCGTCGTTCCACCCCCTCGGCCCAAGCAAGGGCGGGCGGAATGCCGATCCCGCGGTGCCGCTCCGCATGATATGGGCCGATGATCTGCGCGGCGAGCCAGACTTCCAGCTCGCTCAGCGTCATACACGCCTCACCTTCCGCATCGTAGTCGCCACGCTCGGCGACGTTAGAGAAGGTCGTTCCGGGTAGGAGGTGGACGGCCCCCATCATCGTGCCAATCAGCCGCTCGATGTGACCGCCGAAGTGCGGCCGACGCACCGGCCGATATTCGAGCGCAATCGAATGAGCTCGGCAGCCGCGCTTCAGCGCGTCTGAGCGGTGCTCGCGCGCGTTGTCGAGGTGCAGCCGATCCATGAGCCCCTGGCTGTCCCACGGTGCCTTCATGCTCCGCTCGGCCAGCCAGTCCCGCTTGGGGAGAACGGCGTGCCGCATGCACATACCGACCGAAACAGCGGACGGCGCCAGCATGTCGAGGTGGAAGCCGGGCACGGTTCGGCTCGCCAAGTCGATCATCAGCGTGAGCCAAGGCCGGCCGATAGGCTTGCGGTACAGGTCGTCGACAACGATCACGTCGACCAGCGTGTGGTCCGACTGGACGAGCTCAAGCGCGTAGTCCGCCTCGAGCACGCCTCGCGTTGGCTCCCACTTGTCAGCGGCTGCCTTGGCACCCTGTCTGCGGGCCGTAACGAGCTGGGGAGCGAGCCGGTCCAACCGGGCCTGGATCGCCTTGGTGCTGGGCACCTTGACCCCGTTCTTCGTTCCTTCGTGTCGCAGCCAGCGGCGGAGCGCCTGAACGCTGGGCTTCTCGATCGTGAGGTAGAAATCAGCGATGCCGCGAGCGATAAGATGCTCAGCCGCGGCCGAGAGCCGCTGCTCCCCCTTCTCCCTTCCTCGCGGTCGCGGCAGCAGTGACGCCGCAGCGGGCGTGGCTCGGTAGAGTTGCAGGAGCTTGTGGAAGCGAGCGCGGCCGAGTTCCAGCTGGACCATGGCTTGGGCGGCCACATCGCCGGGCACGCGCGTCATCGAGGCGAGCGGGCGAATGATCTTCTCGCGGCGATGCGCCTCCGCCCAGTCGGCGTCGCTCGCCGTCCTCAGGTCCGCGGTTCGCATGGCACGACGCCTCGGGTGGTCCCAGCTGGGCGATCGTCCGCTGTTTCGGGAACAATGTCCACTGTTTCAGGTGCACGTCGTCGCTAAGCGGCAATCTAGCCGCGAGTCCACCCTTTCAGGAGAACCGACAAGTGCTCCCGAAACCGCCAACATCTTTTTCGCGGGAATCAAGTTTATCGCTAATTACTGCACATGTCATGTCGTGCTGGTTGCGACGCGACCGGCGATGCTGGTCCCAAACTGGAAGATGTGGTAAAGCGACTACCGCTTACCACATACGGAGTGATGGGACTCATGACAGTGCAAGTGAACATCACCCCGAACGGGCGCATGAGCCTGCCCGCAAGCATCCGCAAGCGCCTGGGCCTCGAGGGCGGCGGCGCGGTGCTGCTGGAGGAAACCGAGGATGGGGTGGTGCTCAGAACCGTTCATCAGGCGGTGGCGCGGGCGCAGGCGATCGCCAAGAAATATGCCGGCCATCCGGACGCCTCCGTGGATGCTTTCCTCGCAAGCCGCCGGACGGACAGCGGCGAGTGACGGAGGCTGTTCTCGATGCCTCCGCCATCCTGGCCCTGCTGAAGGGGGAGCGCGGAGGAAGTAAGGTCGCCGGCGTGGTGAGTGAGGCGGCAGTGGGGGTGTTCAATCAGGCCGAGGTTGTGAGCCATTTCGTTCACCTCGGCGCTCCGCTCGAGGATATCAGGGCGATGCTGGGTGCCTTGCCCTACACCGTCGTGCCCGCGGACGAGGCGCTGGGCTGGGAGGCGGGCGCGCTGCGCGCTGCGACCAGCGCGGCCGGGCTGTCGCTCGGCGACCGCTTCTGCCTGGCGCTCGCAAAGCGGCTTGGCGTGCCGGCCTATACCGCGGACCGCGCGTGGAAGGATGTGGCCACAGACGTCGGCGCGAAAGTGGTGGCGATCCGCTGAGCGGACGACATGATAGGCTGGAGAGCGCTTGGATGCAGGATCTGTTGGAACAGCCGTCGCGCTATCTCGCGACAGTCGAGAAGCTGCTTACGGCGGAGCGGATGCAGCAGGCGGCCGAACTGCTGCGCGGCGCGACGCCCCGGGTGGAGCGCACCGGGTACGACAATTGGAACGGCGGTACCGAGCAGTGGACGGTCTACCTGTCGGTCGAGCCCGCCGACTATGCTCTGCTCGGCGGGGCGAAAGACGGGATCGAGGATCAAATAACCCAGCGACTGAAGGCGGTGCTCGAACCATTTACCGAGGATTGGTACAGCGCCAAGATCGTCCCGCGACTGGCTGATCCTGGCGCACTGGCGCGGCCCAACGCGCGGATCCGGCGGCAGACTCGCCAAAACATCATAGATGGACTGCGCATCGACTCGGTGGGCTGGAGCGGCAAGCTCGACGAGGTCGATTTTCTCGCGCGCATCTATGCGCTCGACGCGCTTCCCTCATACGACTCACGCTACAAGGATGCCGCTGGCGACATCTATCAGCACCGCGTCAACAATTTCGATTGGGGTGACGACTGGGTCTATGACGACGCACGCTTCGGGCTCGCGAACGGCCCTGACGACACCTTCCTGCGCTTCCTCTGCGAGACCGTCCACCCCGTCGTCCGGCCCGACAAGGACGAGGCAATTAGGCTCGTCGCGCAGTACAACGACCAGCTTCGCCAGGATGGGTGGGAGCTGGTCGAGGAAGAGTGGATTGCCGGGCGTCCCCGCTTTGTTGCCCGGCGTGCCGGCATCTCCGGCGGCCGGTCGGTATCCCGCGCGCGAACCGTTGCCGATGCTCTCGACGCCGGCTGGATGCAAAAAGAAATCGAGCGCCTCGAAGTTTCCGTCGAGGCCGATCCGGCGCTGGCGATCGGCACCGCCAAGGACCTGGTCGAGACCTGTTGCAAGTCGATCCTGACCCGCCAGTCGGTCACCTTCCCGAAGACGGCGACGCTGCCCGAGCTCACCAAGCTGCTCACCAAGGAGTTGAAGCTCGTGCCCGAGGGCATCTCCGACGAGGCGAAGGGCGCCGAGGCGATCCGGCTGCTGCTGCGCAACCTGACGACGATCACCCAGTATCTTGCCGAGATCCGCGGTCTCTACGGCTCCGGGCACGGCCGCGATGGCAAGCACCGCGGCCTCGAGCCGCGTCACGCCCGGCTAGCGGTTGCCGCCGCGGTCGCGTTCATCGACTTCGTCTCGGAGACCTACCATCAGCGCATCCTGCCCGGTGCTGCGCCCCGGCCAACGTCAACGGCGGAATAATGAGCCAGGCGACCGCGCATCAAGCAAAGAAGGAAATCGTTCAGTGCTCCAGTCACCTTTGAGCGACGATGATCGTCAATGGCTTATCCGGCTCGCCAGACTCGCCGTCGCCAATTTCAATGCCGGGGACTGGCAGGAGCTTGGCGTCCACACCGGTGCGCTCGATGCGATTAGGGGGCACGATCGCTTGCTGCGAAGCCTCAGCTTCAACGATCCGGACTATTCCGGTAACGCTCATGGGGTCTTCTGTTCGATCGTCGAACGGGATCCGCGCAACCTGCAGATCGTCGCCCGCTTCATTCGCGATCGCTACGGCGACGACGGCGAGCTCATCTCCACGAGCGCTGGTCAGGGTCGCACCATCATCTTCACACCAAGCGTTTTCGAGGTACCGGAGGGTAGCGTCGAGCCAGACCTTATCGCGGTGATGACCCCCTTCGCGCCCGAGTTCGAACCTGTGTTCGAGACGATCACGCGCGCGGCCGCCGCGGCCAGCTACCGGACGCTGCGCGCCAAGGACATCTGGCTGCACTCAGCAGTGATTCAAGACGTTTTCTCGCTGATCTTCAAGGCGCACATCGTGGTGTGCGATTTCACCGGTCGCAATCCGAACGTCTTCTACGAAGCCGGGATTGCTCATACGCTTAGGGTCAGGACTCATTGGTCATAGCCAGAAGATGACGGTGGCCGCGAGGGCGACGGCAGAGAAGAAGACGGTTGGGCAGCGGTCGTAGCGAGTTGCGACGCGGCGCCAATCCTTCAGACGGCCGAACATGATCTCGATGCGGCTGCGGCGCCGGTAGCGGCGCTTGTCGTATCTGACCGGCTCGTTGCGCGATCTGCGGCCCGGGATGCAGGGCTGGATGCCTTTGGCTTCCAGGGCGTCTCTGAACCAATCGGCATCATAACCACGGTCGCCAAGCAGCCACTGTGCTTTCGGCAGATCGTCGAGCAAGGCTGCCGCGCCGGTGTAGTCGCTGACCTGCCCGGCGGTCATGAAGAAGCTCAAGGGCCGCCCGTCCGCATCGCTGACGGCGTGCAGTTTGGTGTTCATGCCGCCTTTCGTGCGGCCGATCAGACGGCCGAGATCCCCTTTTTTACCCGCAGACTCGATGCCGTGCGGTGTGCCTTCAGGTAGGTCGCGTCGATCATGACGGTCTTCGGCACGGCCTCCGCTGCCGCGAGACCTTCCATCATTCGCAGGAAAATACCCCTCTCGCTCCACCGCTTCCAGCGATTGTAGAGCGTCTTGTGCGGCCCATAGTCCTTCGGTGCATCACACCAGCGTAGCCCGTTGCGATTGACGAAAATGATGCCGCTGAGCACCCGCCGATCATCGACCCGAGGCTTGCCATGGCTCTTGGGAAAGAACGGTTGCAGACGCGCCATCTGCTCATCCGTCAGCCAGTACAGGTCGCTCATCCACTCTCTCCTCACGGAGCCTGAATCAGATCGCGCCTCCCACATCAATGGGTCCTGACCCTAACCGCCTTCTTCCTCGAGGCCGGGTTCCTTGGCGTCATGCTGTTCGGGATCAACAAAGTCGGGCGCAAGCTGCACTTTGTCGCGACGCTTGCAGTCGCGCTTGGCACCTTCATCTCCGCATTCTGGATCCTGGCGGTCAACAGCTGGATGCAGACGCCTGTCGGCTATGAGGTTGGCGCTAACGGCCAGTTCCTGCCGGGGCCAAGCTGGTTGACGATCATCTTCAATCCCAGCTTCCCCTATCGGCTCTTTCACACGGTCCTTGCCGCCTATCTGACGACCGCTTTCATCGTGGGTGCCGTCGGAGGATGGCATCTCCTAAAGGACCGCACCAATCCCGGCGCACGCAAGATGTTCTCTATGGCGATGTGGATGGCGGCGCTCGTCGCTCCGATCCAGATCTTCGCCGGCGACATGCACGGGCTCAATACTCTCAAGCACCAGCCGGTGAAGGTGATGGCGATGGAAGGCCATTTTCAGAGCCACCCGCACGGTGCGCCTTTGATCCTGTTCGGTATTCCCGACAGCGCGAAGCAGCGGGTGGATTATGCCGTCGAGATACCGAAGGCGTCATCGCTGATTCTCAAGCACAAACTCGATGCGCCCTTGAGGGGGCTCGACACCGTGCCACCAGCTGATCGTCCGCCCGTCGGTATCGTCTTCTGGGCCTTTCGCGTAATGGTCGGGATCGGTTTCGCGATGCTCGGGATCGGAATGCTGAGCCTCATCGCGCGCTGGCGCAAGGCGCTCTACGACTGGCCTCTACTGCATCGCTTTGCTGTGCTGATGGGGCCGTCGGGACTGATCGCAGTGCTGTCCGGCTGGATCGTGACGGAAGTCGGACGGCAACCCTTCACAATCTATGGTCTGTTGAGGACCGCCCAAAGCGCTTCACCGCTGGATGCTCCTGCGGTCGCTACCTCTTTGCTGGCATTTGTGGTCGTCTATTTCACCGTTTTCGGCATGGGCATTTTGTATCTGCTTCATCTGATGAAGAAGCCACCTGAGGCGCATGAAACGCCGTTAGGCGATGCGCCTATTCGCAGCGCGGGCATCACGCCCGCGCCGGCCATAATCGAGGGAGCATCGTCATGATCGATCTCACCGTCATCTGGGCCTGTATCATCGGCTTCGCCATTATCGCCTATGTCGTGATGGACGGCTTTGACCTCGGCATCGGCATCCTGTTTCCCTTCTTCAAGGTCGGTCAGGACCGCGACACCGCGATGAACAGCATCGCGCCTGTCTGGGATGGCAACGAAACCTGGCTGGTGATGGGCGTCGGCGGCCTGTTTGCCGCATTTCCTTTGGCTTACGCCATCATCCTGCCGGCGCTTTATGCGCCAATGATCGCCATGCTGCTTGGCCTTGTGTTCCGCGGCGTGGCATTCGAGTTCCGCTGGCGCGACCCGGCGCACCGTGCTTTCTGGGACAAGGCGTTCACGACAGGGTCGGTCGTCGCCACCTTCGCGCAAGGCATTGCGCTCGGCGCGCTGCTACAGGGCATCACGGTCGAGGGGCGCAGCTATGCCGGGGGTTGGTGGGAATGGCTGTCGCCGTTCAGTCTGCTGACGGGTGTCGGGCTGCTAGTCGGCTATGCCCTGCTCGGGGCTTGTTGGCTCAACTGGAAGACTGAAGGCGGGTTGCAACGGCAGACGGTGACCTATGCCGGGCGGCTTGGCATCGGCCTGCTCATCATGATCGGCGTGATCAGCCTCGCAACGCTGCGGCTCGAAACGCAATACTTTCAGCGCTGGCTGAGTTTCCCGGGCGTGGTCGCGACAGCGCAGGTGCCGCTCGCCACGCTCGTCGTAACATTCCTGTTTTATCGTAGCCTCCGATTGAAGCGCGATGCGCAGCCTTTCTTCTGGGCGTTGGCCCTGTTCGGGCTATGCTTGGTCGGCCTTGGTGTCTCGATCTGGCCCGATGTCGTTCCGGCGCGGGTGACGATCTGGGAAGCTGCAGCGCCCGTCCGCAGTCAGTTGTTCATGCTGGTTGGAGCCTCGATCATGGTGCCCGTGATCCTGGCATATACGGCTTGGTCCTATTGGGTTTTCCGGGGCAAGGTTGGCATTGAGGGGTATCATTGATGCCGCTCTGGCTGAGTCGCCTTGGATGGTTTTTCGGCATTTGGGCTGCTAGCGTTTTCGCGTTGGCGCTTGTGGGCGGAATGCTCCGCTGGTGGCTACGCTAAATGGCCCCTCGCCATAGGTGAGGGGCCAACACTCAAATTTCGGTATTTTCGGGCGTCTTCCACGTCGATCCCGAGATAGCTAACCATATTCTCGATCTTGCTATGGCCGAGCAGGATCTGGACAACCCGTAGATTGCCGGGCGCCCTGTATGTGATCGATGCCTTCGTTCGGCGGAGTGAGCGGGTGCCGTATTCGCTCCGCATCAGGCCAACTCCTGTCACCCATTCATCGACAAGCCGAGCATACTGCCGAGACCGTTCGTCGGGAGGTGCGGGAACGTCGGCTTGTAATCAGGGCTGCCGTTTAACATGTCACAGGCGAACGTCGGGAATGTCCCAAACTCAGTCATTCCAGCTTGCGAGACAGGCGACCAACCGCTCCTGCTTCGGCCGCTAAATTACGATTATAGGCGAGCGGCATGCGGGGACTTTTCCAGCGCAGCGCGTCCATGATCCCGGCCAAATCTTCGCCCGCGACGAACAGGTCCTGATTAAGACCCACCCGCGTCGAATGAGCGCTTATTCCCTTCAGCAGTCGGGCCAGATCGTCAGCGGTAAGGTCGCCCAATGCGCCGCGATCGAACGCACGCTGAATGATTGCCCGCCAGATCGGGCCGATCGATCCCGGATGGAGCGCCGCGGCGCCGATGTCATACTCGACCCGCGCCTTCACAGCGGGCTTGGACAGCGTCTTGCGCAGATCCCAAGTCTCACGGCCCGAGATGCTGTCGATCGAACGACCCTTCACAGCCGCCCGCGCTTTGTAGCGCCGTACCTGCACCCGCCGGAACAACGGCCCCGCGTCGATCCCAGCGGCCTCTCTCCACGCCGCGACAGCCCGCACAGAGCGGGGCGACAAATAGGCTGTGGCTCCCTCGCCCTCCTGATCGCCTTTGCTTCGCGCGATGGCGAGGAGGCGCGCTTCGGGATCAAGCGCCTCGAGAATGTCATTGATGCTGATTGCGACGAGCTCCGATGCACGGAGCCCCGTGTCATAGGCCACCGACAACAGGGCTCGGTCCCGCAGGCCTGGCAGATCGCCCGCGCACGCCTCCAGCAAAGCTCGCACATTCAGTCCGCGAGGACTGTCGCGCTCCACGTCTCGCACTGGCCCCTTGAAGCGCAAGGGACGCGCCTGAGCCTGCGCGGTGCCCTTCTCGCGCCGGATCGCGCGTAGCCGCAGCTTCACGAGATCAGCCTGGGTGGGATCCTTGAGATCAAGCAGCTGATGGATCTTGGCGATCGACGCCTTGTAGCGGCCAAGCGAGGCGGGCTTGGCCCCCTGCCCTGCCCGCGCGTCGAGATAGTCGGCCACCGTCTCGGCCGTCGCCGGCAGTGCAATCCGGTTGTTGCGCCTACACCACGCATCGAACGCCTCGACGTCGGACTTGAGCGCACGGATGCTATGGGGCGATGAAGCGGCCTGATAGGCGGCGATCAGGCCCTCGTTGACGGTGATGCGCTCGCCGGCGCGCATCTGCACGATCGTCCACGCAAGGTCGGCCGGCGCCCTGACGGCCGGCAGGACAGCCTCAGGCGGCGCTACGGGGATTTCTGGCCCTTCCCGGGCGGTTTCGGTGCTCACGACGCGCCTCGCTCCTCAGCCGCGCTTGTTGTCAGTTTGACCAAACGGACAGACCGAAATTGCCAGGCTTTTCAATCTTCATCTATCCCAAATACCTCCGGACTCTCGCCCGTCCATCCCGTTTCTGATACAATACCGGTGGACCCGGCAACACGAGTCCCTGGCAAGATCGGGGATAGGTCATGGCCGAAACGGGCACAGCTCTTACGAGAGCGGATTCTACAGCCTGGAGCATTGCTTGCAATCGCGAGCCGGCTATTCGTGCACTCGCCAGCCTGCCCAAGATTACCCGCGCTGCGATGTTGAACGCGAGCGCGGAGCTGGGCCTGAGCAGGTCGCGCGTCGTTGAGCTTGTCGCCCGCTATCGCGCTGAGCCCGTTACCAGCTCCCTCGTCGATCGGCCCGAAGGTTTTCCCAAAGGGCGTCGCCGACTGGCGCCGGAGATCGACCAAGTGATCGCCTCCGAAATCGAACGGTTCTACTTGACGCGCCCCAAACCGACCCTCGCGAGATTGCAGCGCGACATCCGGCATGCCTGTTATGAACGCGGCCTTCGCGCGCCCACTCGCAAGACTATCGCCGCGCGCGTTGCCGCGATTGACCGAGAACGCCTCACCAGAACGCGCGAAGGCGCGAAGGCAGCGTCTGATCGATACCGACCCGTGATTCGATCTTACACTGCCGACTACCCGCTGCAGATCGTACAAATAGACCACACACCCGCCGATATCATCATCGTCGACGAGCATTTCCGCAAACCGCTTGGCCGACCAACGCTCACCCTCCAGATCGACATAGCGACCCGAGTCATTCCGGGCTTCTACATCTCGCTCGAGAAACCCTCAGCTACGTCTGTAGGCATGGCGATCCGCCATGCGGTCCTGCCAAAGGCAGCCTGGCTTCAAGAACGCGAGATCAATCTCGACTATCCCGTCTTTGGCATCCCCGAAACTCTGCATCTCGACAATGCCGCAGAGTTTAGGTCCAGGGCGCTCGAGCGTGGCTGTGAGCAGCATGGCATCGACCTCAAGCACCGCCCCCGGCGCACGCCGCACTACGGTGGCCACATCGAACGCTTGATCGGAACCGCGGTCGGCGCCGTGCATCTCCTACCGGGTACGACCTTCTCAAACATCCAGGCCAAAGGCGACTACGACGCGGAGGGCCAAGCCTGCATGACGCTGCGCGAGTTCGAGCGCTGGTTTACACTCGAGGTCGGCGTCTATCATGGCTCGATTCACAGCGAGCTTGGCGTTCCTCCGCTCACGGCCTGGGCTGACGGGCTCGGGAGCCGCGCTGACCCGCTCCGGCTCCCGGCTGATCCCGCTCGCTTCCTCTTCAACTTTCTCCCGTTCGAGATGCGGAAGGTCAGGCGTGAGGGTATCGAGCTGTTCCATGCATTTTACTGGCATGGCAGTTTGTCCGGCCTCCTCGCGAACTGCGATCACAAGCTCCCGATCAAGTATAATCCGCTCAACCTCTCGGCTGTCTACGTCGAGCTGTCCGATACCGAGCATTTGACGGTTCCGCTCCGTGATCGGCGGCGGCCTGCCATCACGAAGTTCGAGCACGACCTCGCGGTGCGAGCACTGCGCGAACGCGGGCGTCAGGCCGTCGACGAGCAATCGCTGTTTGACATGGTGAACGAGCAGCGGCGCATCGTCCTCGAAGCGGCCCACAAGACCAAGGCTGCGCGAAAATCCGCCCAGCGCATCGCCTATGCGCTGGAGGCTGGCCTCCCTCCTGCCACCGCAGTTCCTTCAATGGCTTTGCCGGTATCGTCCGAGCCGGAGGATAGCGCGCCTATCGTTCCATTCCAGATCGAGGAGCGACTATGACCGACCTCTACGATCATCTGTTTCCGGCATATCGCGAGCAGGCAGGGTTATCCGACGACGAACGCATCGACTGGCTGAGACGCGATCGATGGCTATCGCTGCCACAATCCGAAGCCGCGCTCGGCAGGCTCGAAGATCTGCTGACCTATCCCCCGCGCGGCCGCATGCCCTGCCTCCTGCTTTTCGGTTCCACTGGCATGGGCAAGAGCGAGATCCTCAATCGCTTCGCAGAGCTGCACGCAACCCGGTACGATAAGAATGCCGGCCTTACGATTATGCCGGTCGTCATGGTCCAGATGCCGCCACAGCCTACCGAGGAAGAGTTCTACACCGAGCTTATGCTGGCTATGAACTACTCCGAGTTCGACCATATCTCCCTGCGATCACTGCGCTCTCTGGCCCGTCGCACCCTCGGGGAATTCGGGACCAAGGTGCTGGTTCTGGACGAAATCGACAAGATGCTGGCGGGCTCGCCGCGCCAGCAGCGGATTTTTCTCAACACCATTCGCTTTCTGACCAACGACCTCAGAATTCCGATCGTGTGCGCGGGCACGGAAGATGCGCGTATCGCGATCCTCACCGATCCCAATCTCGCCGACCGCTTCGCCGCATTCGAGCTTTCACCCTGGCGCAACGATCACGCCCTGCGCCAGCTCATGGCGAGCTTCGCCGGTCTGCTCCCCTTGCGCCGCCCTTCCCTGCTCGATGAAGCTGAGGTCCGCCAGCGCGTCATCGCATTGAGTGAGGGCGTGACAGGCCGAATCTTCCGGTTGATGGAGGCTGTCGCGATCGCGGCGATCCGAAGCGGCCGCGAGATGATCGACGCCGACAGCTTCGATGATGAGCAGCTATTGCTCCCGCTCGTCTCGATGCAGGTCATCGCCAGTGCCAAGCGGGCATTGCGGCGCCGTGCGGCATGAAAATCCTTTCGCTGACGAACTGCTGACGTCCTGGCACGCGCGTCAGCGCCATTCCCGCCGAGGGCGAGCGCTACCGGAGCCAAAGGCTGTCCGAAATCGCAAGGGCGACTGGCGCCACCCGGATATTCGCCCGACAAGAGCCTGGCTCAATGGGACTGCCGACGACCTCAACGTGCCGGCGACGCGCTTAGTCGAACATAGTCTTGCGAAGCACTATCCCTACTTACCGGTCGATTTTCTGGCTTGGGAACACCCGCCGGGCTCAGCCGGTTCTACCGGGCTGATCCCGGTGCCGCGGCTGCACGTCAGTTGGTGCAGCCGGTGCCTCGCGGAAGATTTCGCATCCGACCGGCCAGCGCACGTCCGGCGTCAGTGGGTACTGGCCGCTGTGGGCTATTGCCATCGGCACCGCTGGCCGCTGGAGGATCGTTGTAATGGTTGCGGATCGCGGACATGGCGATTTGCGATGCCCGCGCGCGGTCCGCTGCGGATGATTTGCGATGCCTGCTGGCAACCGATGGAAAGAACCTCGGCCCCGGCCATTTATGCCGGGAAGGACGCCCTGCTCTGCTGGGATCATGTTATTGCGTTCGAGCAGCAATGCATAGGCGCGATAAAGGGTAGGACCCCCGACCAGTTCCGCTTCAACTTCACGTCGGCCGACCAACTCCTCAACGAGGTTCGAGGCATTTGCCGCCTCCTGACCAGGAAGCCGCCAAACGACGAATATTGGTGGTGCAGGACACGGAACATCCCGCTGAACGATTTCGCGTGCGACGCGATGACGCCCGGTTACATGGGCCTCCAATTCTATTCGAGCGACACTCTCAACCCGCTCGCCGCCGCATCGCCGCTCCTGCGCCGGCGCCTGCTTGCCGCCGCTTGCGGCATCATCGAGACCAATCCCGAGATAGGCGCCGCGCTTTTTGGTCCTGACGCACCGTCAGCGATCGAACGGTTCATTGCCAGAGCAGATCGTGGCGTGCTCGATCGCTTGCTGATGACAGACGGACACTGGTCTTCCGCCTTTATCTCTCAGATCAAAGCCGCACGAGAGCGAATGGCCCGCCGGTTCACGATCTCGAAGCTGGAAGCGGCGCATCGAGCGATACGCAACGTATTCGCCCATGCATCGACAAACGAACAAACCGAACCTCGCGATCTCGCTGGCCAAAGCTGATTCCATGTCGTTGGAAGCGGTTACTGATTGAGCCCCCGCCCTTCACCGGCTAGAACCCCATCCATGCGCATTTCGAGGCTCTTCCTGGCGAACCGGTTTTGGGCGATGTTTTGTATCGCCTTGGCCGTCGTCTTTGCTGGCGCCTCGCTTTCCACGTCTATCGACAAGATCCAGCATGCGCCGGGTGTTTCGTTCGAACACGACCATTCCTTATTCAGCGATGCTTCCATCATACAAGACCATGCCGACGATCATCACGTGCCCCAACCCGGCGACAACGATCCGTCCGACCATCTACCCGGCAGCCATCACCATCATGGCGATGGCGGCTCGGCTGTGCCGGTGACGGCCTCGGCGGATTCCGTCCAAGTCGCTTTGTCCAGCGAACTGCTCGGGCTTGCGCCGGATAACCAGACACCAGGCCTGCGCATTCCCGGCCCCGAACGACCTCCCAAGAGCCTCGCGATCCCAAGCTGAGCCGCCGCGTCATGTGAGGCGCGGCATCTGCCACGCCTGCTCGTGAGGCCGTTCTTGTCATGCTTTCCATCCTCGTTGCGCGCCGACCGGCGCGTTTGCGGCGCGCGCTTGCGATAGGCGCAGCGCTGGCCGCCCTGTCCGCGCCTTCAATCGGCGCGGCGCAGTCCCTCAGCCTGTCGGATGCGCTGTCGCGCGTCGCATCCGGCGATCCTTCCGTCGCAGCGAACGCCGCGCGGCTCCGTGCGGCCGATGCCGCCATTACCCAAGCCGATGTGCGGCCACGCGATGTCGTCGGCGTCGATGTCGAGGATTTCGCGGGCACCGGCCCCCATTCCCCGCTCGAACGATCGCAGACCACCGCCTGGTATGAGCGAACGTGGGAACGCGGCGGCAAGCGCGAAGCCCGCATCGGTGCGGCCCGCTCGGACCTGGGCATCGCTGTCGAGCGCAACCGCCTACGGATGCTCGACCTCTTGGCCCAGGTGCAAGCCGCCTGGGTCGATGCGCTGGCAGCCGAAGCAGTAATCTCTATTGCCGAACAGCGCCTCGCCGCCGCCCAGCGCGTGGAAGCGGAGACCGGCCGCCGTGTCGGGCGCGCGCTCGATCCGCTGTTCGCGGGCGAACGGGCGAGGACCGCCGTGGCGCAAGCCCGCATCGCGCTCGATCAGGCGCGGGAGACTGCGCGGATCGCCCGCGCCAGTCTCGCTGCCTTCTGGGGCGGCACGGCCGATTACAATCTCGATCCCTCGCCGTTCGGGATCGCTACCCCCGGCGCGACGGCGGCCGAGGACAGTCCCGACCTCGCCCTGCTCGCCGCCGAGCGCGACGCTGCCGGTGCCCGCGTGCGGCTTGCGGAGACCGGCAATGCCGGCGACCCGACCGCGCGGGTTGGCGTTCGCCATTTCGGGCAAGGCAATGACGTGGCGATTATAGTTGGCGGCTCGATCCCGCTCGGCAACCGCGCCGCCAATCGCGGCAATGTCGCGCGCGCCAATGCCGAAGCTCAGGCCCCCGAAGCCGAGATCGCCGTCGCGCGGGTGCAGGTGCGGCGTGAAATCGACCGGCTGACAGCCGAACGGGCGAGCCTTGCCGCCGAGATCGTCCGGATCGAACGCGAGGTTCTGCCGAGCGCGGAGCGCGCGGTGGTGCTGGTGCGCGATGGTTTCGCGCGCGGCGGCACCGCCTTCACCTTCCTCGAAGTCAACCAGGCCCAGCAGGCCGTCGTCGATGCCCGGTCCCGCCGGGTCGAGCTGCTGCGCCGCTTCCATCTCGATGGCGCCCGGCTCGACCGGCTGACCGGTCGCCATGCCTCCCTCCTTGCCAGCGCGGAGAACCGCTGATGACACGATCCTTCCTTTTCGCGGGCTCGCTGCTCGCTCTTTCCCTGCTCGCCGGATGCGGCGAGTCCCCTGCCACCAAGGAGGCGGCCGAACCCAAGGCGGCCGCTGCCGCCGACGACTATGAACGCGGGCCGCATCGCGGGCGAATGCTGCGCGACGGCGATTTCGCGGTCGAGATCACCATCTTCGAGGATGGCGTAGATCCCGAGTTCCACGTCTATGCCTACCGGAAAGACAAGCCCATTCCGCCAGGCGAAGTCCAGCTTGCGATCGAGCTGTCGCGCCTTGGCGGCAAGGTCGATCGTTTTGCCTTCACCCCGCAGGAGGACTATCTGCGCGGCGGCGGTGTGGTGATCGAGCCTCATTCGTTCGACGTGAAGGTGCGCGCGGTCGAAGGCGGCCGCACGCACAACTGGACCTACGCCTCCTATGAGGGCCGGACGACGATTTCGGCCGAGGCGGCGCGGGCCGGAGGCGTCAAGACCGAGCGCGCGGGTTCCGCGACCGTTGCCGAGCTGATCGACATGGGCGGGCGGATCGAGATCACGCCCGAAGGCAAGGCCGATGTCCGCGCCCGGCTTCCCGGCCAGATCGTCTGGATGACCGGCAAGCTGGGCGATCGGGTCAGCCGGGGGCAGACACTCCTGCGCGTCGAGTCCAGCCATTCGCTCCAGACCTACGCGGTGCCGGCGCCGATCAGCGGCACCATCATCGAGAAGAACGCCAATGTCGGCGACACCACCGGCGACCGGGCGCTGTTCGTGGTTGCCGATCCCACGAAGCTCCATGCCGAGTTCTTCGTCTATCCCCGCGACGCCGAGCGCGTGCGCGTGGGCCAGCGGGTGAGCGTGCGAAGCCTGTCGGGCGAAGCGAAGCTCGACGCGCCCGTGGAAGCCGTGCTGCCGACCGCGGACGTCGCCAGCCAGACGATGATGGCGCATGTCCATCTGCCGCCCGAAGCGTCGCGAACCTTCCGCCCCGGCATGGGCGTCGAGGGATCGTTCGCCGTGGCCGAAGCGCAAGTGCCGCTCGCGGTCAGGACCAAGGCCATCCAGCGGTTCCGCGATTTCGAGGTGGTCTATGCCAGGGTCGGCAACACCTACGAGGTGCGGATGCTGGAGATCGGGCGGCGCACGCCTGAATGGACCGAAGTGCTCGGCGGCCTCGAACCCGGCACCGAATATGTGACCGACGGCGCTTTCCTGATCCGCGCCGACATCGACAAGTCGGGGGCCAGCCATGACCACTGAGACCGCCACCCACAAGCATACGCCCTTGCTTGAACGCCCACCTCTTCTGGAAAAGATTGTCGCCTCCGCGATCCGCTTCCGCTGGGCCGTGCTGGTCGTTGTCGCGCTGCTCTGCGGCATCGGCGTCTGGGCCTTCCAGCGCCTGCCGATCGACGCGACGCCGGACATCACCAACGTCCAGGTGCAGATCAACAGCGAAGCGACCGGCTTCTCGCCGCTCGAAGCCGAGCAGCGCGTCACCTTCCCGGTCGAGACCGCGATCGCCGGTTTGCCGGGCCTGCAATATACCCGCTCGATCTCGCGCTACGGTCTTTCCCAGGTAACGGCCGTGTTCGAGGACGGCACCAATATCTACTTTGCGCGCCAGCTCATCAACGAACGGCTCCAGACGGCGCGCGACCAGCTTCCCGATGGCGTCGCGCCCGAGATGGGGCCGATCGCCACCGGGCTGGGCGAGATCTTCATGTATACGCTGGAAGCGGCGCCGAATGCCCGCAAGCCGGATGGGAGCCGCTATACACCCGAAGATCTGCGCACGCTTCAGGATTGGGTGATCCGGCCCCAGCTCAGGAACACCCCCGGCGTCACCGAGGTCAACAGCATCGGCGGCTATGAGCGACAGTATCATGTGACGCCGCTGCCTGACCGGCTCTCGGCCTATGGGCTTACTCTCAACGATGTTGTCGAGGCATTGGGGCGCAACAACGCCAATGTCGGCGCGGGCTATGTCGAGCGCTACGGCGAGCAATATCTGGTCCGCGTGCCGGGCCAGGCGTCGGGCATCGACGATCTCAAGTCGATCATCGTAACCAATCGGGGCGGGATACCGATCCGCGTGGCCGATGTCGCCGATGTCGGCATGGGCGAAGAACTGCGCACCGGCGCGGCGACCGAGAACGGCCAGGAAGTCGTGCTCGGCACCGTGTTCATGCTGGCTGGTGAGAACAGCCGGATCGTCGCGCGCGCGGCCGCCGCGCGGCTCGAGGAAGCGGCCAGGGCGCTCCCGGCGGGCGTGAAGGCCGTGCCGATCTACGATCGCACCGATCTCGTCGAACGGGCGATCTGGACCGTCGAGAAGAACCTGCTCGAAGGTGCGCTGCTGGTGATCGTCGTCCTGTTCCTGCTGCTCGGCAATATCCGCGCGGCGCTCATCACGGCGGCGGTGATCCCGATTACCATGCTGATGACCATCACCGGCATGGTGCGCGCGGGCGTCTCGGGCAATCTCATGAGCCTGGGCGCGCTCGACTTCGGGCTGATCGTCGATGGCGCGGTCATCATCGTCGAGAACTGCCTGCGCCGGTTCGGCGAGGCACAGCACCAGCTAGGGCGGCTGCTGAAACGCGAGGAACGCTTCGCGCTCGCCGCGTCGGCGACGTCGGAGGTCATCCGGCCGTCGCTGTTCGGGATGCTCATCATCGCTCTGGTCTATGTGCCGATCTTCGCGCTCACCGGCGTCGAGGGGAAAATGTTCCACCCGATGGCGATCACCGTCGTCATGGCGCTGACCTTCGCGCTGATCCTGTCGCTGAGCTTCGTGCCGGCGGCAGTCGCGCTGTTCGTCACCGGCAAGGTTGAGGAGAAGGAAAGCCGTCTGATGGGCTGGGCGCGCAAGGTCTATGCGCCCGCGCTCGATGCCGCCCTGCGGCTCCGGGTTGCGTTCGTCGCGGGCGCGGTGGCGCTGGTCGCCATCGCGGGCTTTGCCGCGACGCGCATGGGATCGGAGTTCGTTCCCGATCTCGACGAGGGCGACATCGCGCTCCACGCCCTGCGCATCCCCGGCACAAGTCTCAGCCAGGCGATCCAGATGCAGACCACGCTCGAAGCGCGATTGAAGCGGTTCCCCGAGGTCGAGCGGATCGTCGCCAAGATCGGCACCGCCGAAGTGGCGACCGATCCGATGCCCCCTTCGGTCGCCGATACCTTTATAATGCTCAAGGATCGCAGCGAATGGCCGGACCCGCGCAAGCCCAAGGCCGAGCTGGTCCGCGAGATGCAGGAAGCCGCCGCGACCATTCCCGGCAACAATTACGAGTTCACCCAGCCGATCCAGATGCGATTCAACGAACTGCTGTCGGGCGTCCGGGCCGATGTCGCGATCAAGGTGTTCGGCGACGATCTCGATCAGTTGTTGGAGATCGGTCAGGCCGTCGAAGGCGTGGTGAGCGGCATCGAGGGCGCGCAGGATGTGAGCGTCGAGCAGGTTACGGGGCTGCCCGTCCTCCAGATCACGCCCGACCGGGCGGCGCTGGCGCGGCTCGGCCTCAACATCGGTGATATCCAGGAGGTGGTGGCGGTCTCGATCGGCGGCCGGGAGGCCGGGCGGATATTCGAGGGCGACCGGCGCTTCCCGGTGATCGTGCGATTGCCCGAGGACATCAGGAGCAAGGCCGACGAGATCGGGCGCTTGCGGATTCCGCTGGCAGGCAATGGCGCCAACCCGCGCGGGTTCGTGCCGCTCGCCGATGTCGCCAAGGTCGAGGTGGTGATCGGACCCAACCAGATCAGCCGCGAGGACGGCAAGCGCCGCGTCGTCGTGACCGCCAACGTGCGCGGGCGCGATCTCGGCTCGTTCATCGAGGAGCTTCAGCAAAAGGTGGACGCCGAGGTCGAAGTCCCCTCCGGCTATTGGGTGAGCTATGGCGGTACGTTCGAGCAATTGATCTCGGCGGCCGAGCGGCTGCGCCTGGTGGTGCCCGCCGCGCTGCTGCTGATCTTCGGCTTGCTCTACGGCCTGTTCCGATCCGCCAGGGATTCCGCCATCGTCTTCTCCGGCGTGCCGCTGGCGCTGACCGGCGGCGTGGCGGCGCTGCTGATCCGGGGTATGCCGCTCTCGATCTCGGCGGGTGTCGGGTTCATCGCGCTCTCGGGCGTGGCGGTCCTGAACGGCGTGGTGATGCTAAGCTTCATCCGGCAGCTCCGCGCCAGTGGCAACGGCCTTGAGGATGCGATCCGCGAAGGCGCCCTCACCAGGCTGAGACCCGTGCTGATGACCGCGCTGGTGGCAAGCCTCGGGTTCGTGCCGATGGCGTTCAACGTCGGCGCGGGCGCGGAAGTGCAGCGGCCGCTCGCAACAGTTGTGATCGGCGGCATCATCTCCTCGACACTGCTGACGCTGCTGGTCCTGCCCGCGCTCTATCGCCTCGTGCATGGCCGCAGGGCCGAACCCGAAACGCGAACGCCGCCGGACATGGCGCCCGCCATAAACTGACCCATGCCGCTCCCATGCGTCGATCGCGCATGGGAGCGGACAGTCTGAGGAATTGCCCATGCTCTCGGTTCTCGCCAATCGCACCTACCGCCACCTGTTCCTGGCGCAGATAATCGCGCTGGTCGGCACCGGCCTCGCCACGGTCGCGCTCGGCCTGCTCGCCTATGACATCGCCGGGGCCGATGCGGGGGCCGTGCTCGGCACGGCGATGGCGATCAAGATGATCGCCTATATCGGCGTCGCCCCGGCCGTCGGCGCCTATGCGAGCCGCTTGCCGCGCCGCAGCTTCCTTGTCGCGATGGACGTGATCCGTGGGCTGGTCGCGCTGGCGCTGCCGTTCGTCGATCAGGTCTGGCAGGTCTATTTCCTGATCTTCGTGCTGCAATCAGCCTCGGCCGGATTCACGCCCACCTTCCAGGCCACCATTCCTGACGTGCTGCCCGACGAGAAGGACTATACTAGCGCATTGTCGCTCTCGCGCCTCGCTTACGACATGGAAAGCCTGACCAGCCCGATGCTCGCCGCCGCGCTGCTGACGGTGATGAACTTCCACTGGCTGTTTTCGGGTACCGCGATCGGCTTTGCCTGCTCGGCGCTGCTGGTCCTGACGACGGTTCTGCCGCGTGCTGCCGCCGCCAAGCCAAAAGGCGGCATCTACGACAACACCACGCGCGGCGCCCGGCTCTATCTCAAGACGCCCCGGCTGCGCGGGCTGCTGGCGGTGACGCTCGCCGCCGCCGCCGCGAGCGCGATGGTGATCGTCAATACGCCGGTGCTGGTGCAGGCGGCGCTCGGGTTGGGGCAACGGGAGGTGGCGATCACGCTCGCCGCGTTCGGCGGCGGCTCGATGTTGGCCGCGCTGCTGCTGCCGCGCCTGCTCGACAAGCTGCCCGACCGCACGGTGATGCTTGCGGCGGCCCCGGCAATGACCATCGCGCTGGCCGCGCTGGCTCTCTCATGGCGCGGTCATGCCTCGCCCGGCTATTGGAGCGTCATTCTCGCGGGGTGGGCGGTGCTCGGCATTGCCTATTCGGCGAGCATCACGCCGGGCGGCCGCCTGTTACGACGATCGTCGGGCGAAGCGGATCGGCCCGCCCTGTTCGCCGCGCAGTTCGCGCTCAGCCATGTGTGCTGGCTCGTCGCCTATCCGCTGGCTGGCCAGACCGGCGCGCAGGGTGGCATGGGCCTGGCGTTCGCGGTCGCCGCCGCGCTGTCGCTGATCGGCGTGGGACTAGCGTTCCTGATCTGGCCAAAGGAGGATGCCGACGTGGTGGAGCACGATCACGCCGCCCTTCCGCCCGACCATCCCCATCTCGCCGAAGGCCATCCGCAGGGTCGCGCGGCCCATATATTCGTGATCGACGAACTGCATCCGCACTGGCCGATCCGATAGGATCGCGGAGTCGGAAAAGCGGACGCCGGGGGATGGCCCCGGCGTCCTTGCAGGGTCAAGGCTGGCGGAAGTCGCCCAAGACGAACTGGCCGCCTGCCGTCAGCACGACATGGAACAGCTTGCGCGCCGCATTCGGTTCGGCTTCGTTGCGAAAGGTCACGATCGTCTGGCGCTGACCCTGGCTGGTGCGCTCGCGCGTGCCGGCAACGGTCGCCTTCGACCAGCTCGCCGGCAGCTTCGCCTGGCTGATGAGCCGCACCACATTGTCGCGGGCGGTCTGCTGGGGGGTGCGCGCCTCATGCTCCTCGTCGTCATGGTCGGGATGGGCGAGCGCCGGGGCAGCATGGAGCGCGAAGGCGGCAAGAGCGATAAGAGCAATACGCATGGAAATATCCTTTTCAGATTGGAAATGAGGTTCAGGGAAGCGCGGCGAACTTCTCGAAGTCGCCGGTTGCGGTCACGGTGATGGTGACGGGCTGGTCGGTGCGGTTCTTCCAATACCAGCCATGCGTGCCGTCGAAGGGCGCGCGGAACTTGCCCGATGCGCCAGCCGAGCTGCCTTTCTCATAGCTCGTATAGTCGTCGCTCGCAGCGCCTGCCGGCTCGCCGTGCAGCTCGAAACGGACCTCCGCGCCATCCGTGGCCCAGCGATAGTCGAACTCGCCGCCCGCCTTCATGGTCGCCTTGACCTCACGGCCTTCATTGGGAGCGAGCGTCAGCTTCACCTCGACGCGTTCCCCGGCCTTCAGCGCGGGCGCCGGGGATGCGGCGGGCGCTGCGGCCACGGGCGTCGCCGGGACGGCATGGCTTGCGGCTTCCGCCCGCTTGACCTTGCCCATCTCGGTCAGCCCGAGCAAGCGGCCGACGCCGGTGGGATCGACGCCATATTCGGCCGGAAGCACGGTCGTCACGAGAATGACGGCGGCGGCTCCGAGAGCGATCAGGGTCGCGCGGTTGAGCTGGCGCAGGCTCGGCAACTCCCCGATGCCGGGTTGCGGAACTTGGTTCATGATGCGGCTCCTTCCAGAGCAAAGCCCGCGAGCTGATAGCCGGTGAGCACGAAGCCCGCGGTCATCAGCACGACGTTGGCGGTGAAGGCATGGGCCGAAAAGCTGCGCGTGCGCCGCCAGTAGCCCATGACGATAAGGATGGCGGCGAGCGCGAGGATCTGCCCGATCTCGACGCCGACATTGAACGAGAGGAGATTGACGATCAGCCCATCCGGGGACAGCGAGAAGTCTTGTAGCTTGGTCGCAAGGCCGAAGCCGTGGAACAGGCCGAAGATCAGCACCGCCGCCTTGGTATTGGGCTGGACGCCGAACCATCGCTGGAACGCGCCGAGGTTGTCGAGCGCCTTGTAAACGACCGACAGGCCGATGATCGCATCGACCAGATAGGCGCTGACATTCGTGCCCATGAGGACGCCCGCGATCAGCGTCGTCGAGTGACCGATCGCGAACAGCGTCACATAGGCGGCGATGTCCTTCATCCGGTAGAGGAAGAAGATCACGCCGAACAGGAACAGCAGATGGTCGTAGCCCGTCACCATATGCTTGGCGCCGAGATAGAGGAACGCGCCGATCTGTGGCCCGCTCGTCTGTTCGATATAGCCCTGATCGCCCTCGGCGACGCCGTGCGCGAAAGCCGCGCCAGCGAAGGAAAAGGCCATCAGGGCAAGGAGGACCGTGCGGCAAATCGCCGGAGGTCTGGCCCGTAAGGAATTCATGACATGACTTTCCTGAGCGCCGGACGGGCAAGCGGCCCGCCAGGCACATGCCTGGAGAAACGGCGCGAAACAAACCCGCACCGCGTTCACGCGGCGGCTGCCGCATCAGGCTCAGGCGGCGGGTGGCTCGAGCAGCGGCGCGAGAACGGCCGATGGCAGTTGCGGTTGGTTGTGCGGCCAGTGTCGGGGCGCTCGGTCAAGCCTCGTCGCCGGGACCGGCGCCGCATACGCGAGCCGGTCGACGAGCAGATGAACATGGGCGCTGGTCCCGTCCGATTCATGATCGGTATCGGGCGCATCGCTAGGGCTATGGCCATGCCCGGCATGATGATGTTCGGCCGTGAGCGCGTGATCGTGGCTGATCGACGCGATCGGACCGCCGTGGGAGAAAGCCAGCGTCAGCACGAACAGCAAGGAAAGTAGCCGGACGATCAACATAGCAAGGTCGAGAGACCTTTCCTTCCAAAGTGTTCTTAAGCCCGAATCCTGCGAACTTCGCAATTCCTGACCGCGCTTATCTGCGAATTATTCGCAAAAAGGAAGCTCTGGATCAATCCTGGAGCAATTGCAGCTTCTGCGCTTGCCCAATCACCCGCCGCACGCCCTCGGGCGACCATGCCAATCCGCCGCGCGGCGTTGGCTCACGCAGATCTCGGGTCAGCCAGGACGCAATGTCCCGTAACGAGGAATCCGGATGCGTTTTCAGGCGATCGGCGACAAGCCGCGCGACCCGCGTATCAGGCGGCAGGCGCGGTGCCTGGTCAAGGATGATTGCATCGGCATAGCCGGCCTTTACCAGGGCTCGGCACGCTTTCACCAGAGTTCGCTCGCTGAACGAGCGCACGGGTGGCGTGATGGCGCGGATTTGCCGTAGGACTAGTGCCCAAGGCAGATGCGGCCGCAATCTGGCAACCGTCGGCAACCAGCGGTGCCGATCGTCGATCAACTCATTGAGATAGCGTTCCTTGAGGCTGTAGCGGATATCGGCGATCGCCGCCGGATCGCGTGCGCGCATCTTCGGGTTTCCAGGTTTAGCTCCTCGTGCAACGGCCGCCTTAAGACCGGCGCGGGTCCGCTCGCGGATCAGCGCACGCTCGAACTCCGCGAAGGCGCCGAGCATTTGCGTCATCAGCATGCCCTGCGCGCTCGATGTATCGATCGGATCGTTGATCGAGCGAAAATAGGCGCCCTTCCCCCTCAGGGTCTCCACGATCTCGAGCAGATGCGAAAGCGATCGTGCCAAACGGTCGATCCGAACCACCAGCAACGTATCGCCATGCCCGACGCGTGCGAGCGCACGCGCGAGGTTCGGACGATCGCGGCTGCCCCCGCTCGCCTTGTCCTCGAGGATCACCGTGCAGCCTTCGGCGCGCAGCGCACTGAGCTGGATGGCCGTGTCCTGCTCGTCGGTCGAGACCCGCGCGTAGCCGATCAAAGCCATTTGTCACATTCCATATAACGGGGTCAAACGACCGGTTGTCCCCGTACGATAGAGTTTTGAGCAAGTGGCGGCTGGTCTTGATCGCCATGAACGCGCGCCGGTGATCCAAGGAGAGAATGTTGCGCGCCGCGCCAGCGCCTATACCCGTGAGGGATTGAGCCCCCTCCCCACTCAAAGGTTCAAAAGCGCCCCAATCCGCGACTTTCCGGCGCTTTGCCAATGCCAGTCCAGTGGTTTGGTATCGGAGTCCGGAGGTTTGGGGTCAGCCTGACGCGCTACATCGCGGGAAACGCTGGAGTCCGGTCGTATAGGGAAACCGACACTTGTAGCCCACCTTATAAAGAACGGTCAAATCTGCTTATGTGATAAGTGCGATTATCAAGGGTCCATGCAAAACAACGTACGAGAGAGGAAACCAACTACTGACTTTGGTTTCTCGGCGTGGCATCGTCGGTTACCCATGGCCCGCGACGACAACCCTCCCGCCGATGACCCTTTTCTCCTGCTGGGGCGCCTCGACGGCCGCCTGTAGGGTAGCACAAGCGCGGACATCTTTCTCGCCCGTTCGCGTCTTGAAGGAGCCTCCGCCCTTTGCGGCCTCGCCGGCGTGCCGATCGCAGTGAGAGACCTGCAAGACTGGATCGCGGGCCGCACGCCCCCTCCCCGCTCGTCCGAGGGACTCAACGATCCGATCTCGGTGGCGGCCATCTTCCACATCGCCCTCAGCCGGGATGAGGACCTCAGCGACCCACTCGCCCGCGCGACGCTGAATGCGCTACGTTCCGTTTTGGACGATCGCGCTGAAGCGGAAACCTATGCGACGTCGGACCTCGCCCATTTCGGTCCACTTTGGCGGCAAGTGCAGGCGGCCGCAGACGCCCCCTTCCCTACTGGCGACCTCCTCAGCGTCGCGGACCGCATCTTCGAGCTGGCCGCATCCACCGAGCCAGCGCCCACAAGCGGATGGGATGTAGTTAGTCTCGATGGTCGGACGCTCAACCTTCCACCGCGCGGTCGCGACCGAAACTGGCTGCTTGCGGTCGCCGTGCCACGGATGCTCTACCGCGCCGGCTTCACCACGCGGGTCATCCCCTCTTTTATCCTGCTGCCAAAGTACCTGCCCCCCTCCCCCGCTGAGCTCGCCAGGCTGATGGTGCAGGCGATTGGCCGAACGGCTCAGACGGGGCTTCGGGAACTGGCTTCCCTCGAACGTGCGGCGGCGCGCATCCAATTGGATCTCCAGGCCACGAAGCGGAGCAAGGCTCCCCTGCTCGCTCGGCTCCAACTCTCCTACCCGGGACTTCAGCCCGCCGCGGTCGCGCGCCTTTTGAAGGTGACGCCCCAAGGTGCCCGCAAGCTCCTGGCGTCGGCCTCGTCCGCGTCACGCCCAGTGCTGATCTAGTACCGCTCGGATTGCCTCCTCCGCATCCTGGCGGGACGCTCCGCCCTTGCTCAGCAGGGTCAAGCGAATGCCCTTCCGGTCGGCGCCCTCAATCCGGAGCACCGGCTTCCCGGTTGAACTGGAGATGGTCTCCGGCTTTCCTGACCTCTTGGGGGATCCTGACCTCTTGGGGGGGTCTACCGCCAAGGTGAGCGCCTTGATCACATCGAGAACCGGCAGCGCCTCGCCGCTCGCCGCCTGCGCTTCGGAAAGCCGCGCTGCCTCCTTGTAGGCCCTCGCCTTACGGTCCTCCGGCTTCAGAAGGCCCTTAAGGGCCATCGCGTTGCGAATGCCAAGATCCTGCGGATTCACGAACGCCCGGGTCAGCTCCTCTGGCAGGCGCGCCAGATCGAGGTAGCGGGTCAGCCAGCTCTCGGAGACCTTGAGCCTCTCGGCCATGGTCTTCTGGCGGCCGTCGTAATAGGTGTCGAGCGCGCGCAGATAGTCCCTCGCCCGCTCAAGGTCAGTCAGGTCATCACGAGCCCGGTTCTCGATGTCGGCGAGTCGGAAAGCTTCCTCGTCCCCGATTTCGCGCACATCGACCAGGAACTTGAAGTCAGGATAATTGTGGGTTCTCAGCCAGGTGATCGACCAATGCCGCCGCGCTCCACAGATCACTTCGAAATCGAAGTCAGGATCGCCTGAGACTCGCCGCACGATCGCCGGCATCTCCTGGCGCCCCTGCGCCTTGATGCTCTCGATCAGATCGGCGCAGCGTTCCTCGGTAAGCAGCGCGTAGTCGCGGTTGTGGCCTGCCCACATTCGACAGCGCGCCGGATCGACAAGCTCATGCGTGCGATTGACGATCGCGCCGGAAGCAAGGTCTGCAAGCCTATTCGAGCGCCCCGTCAGCACGTTTGAAGCGAGGCCCGAGCGACGCGGTGGCGGAGTCTCCTCGGACAGGTCGATGCCCGCCGCCAGATCGGCCGCGAAGCCGGTGTTTTTCCTGCTCATTCGAGCCTCCCTCTAGCGAATTGCACGCGTGCAATTGTTCCTTGTTCTCGCAAAATTGCACGCGTGCAATTTCGGACTTTCACGCCAGCGCAGCCTTGCGCAACGCTGCCTGATGGCTTGGCCACATCGACCTGATATCGACTTCGATCTCCGCGTTCACGCCGTCGAGATAACCAAGGCAGCGATTGCGAACGGCCGAGCTGGTCGCAGGGCCATCAAGCTCATACACGGTCATCAGCCGGGCGGTTGCATTATCGATCTCGGCCGAATCCTTGAGTGGTGTCCGCACCATCGCATGCCCGAACAGCGTCCGCATCAAATGCAGCAGCTCCTTTTGCATCGACTTGTTCTCGTCGACCTTGGAGCCGACGAACCGCAAGAACTGAAGCTCCGGCGCCAAACCACGCTCGGCCAGCTGCTCGATTGTCTCATCAAGCATCGACAGGAATGCCGCCGTTGACGAGAAATCCATGACCGTCGGCGGCACCGGAACGACCAGAGCGTTCGCCGCGCGGAGAACCGACAGCGAGATGGCGCCCAGCGCCGGCGGTGGATCCATCACGATCACGTCGAAACGATCCGAAATACTCTCGACCCCCTCCTTCAAGCGGTCGAGAAGCCCGTCGCTTCCCCGCGCCATGCGCGCGGCCAGTTCATACTCCGAGTTGAACAGGCGGAGGTTCGCCGGGATCAGCTCGAGGCCATCGAAATGCGTCTTGCGCAGTGCGTAATCGAGCGATGACCGCTCGCCCTCCCGGAGAAACGGATAGAGCGTATCGTCCTCGCCGAGGTCGAGATCGGGAACGTAGCCGAACAGCGTCGTTGCAGAAGCCTGGCTATCGCAATCGACGAGGGCAACGCGATAGCCCCGGATCGCAAGATATTGGGCAAGGTGGACCGCTACCGTGGACTTGCCCACCCCGCCCTTGAAGTTCTGGACGGCAACGACACAGCACGGATCAGTTGGCGCCCGATAGGGACGGGTTCCGAACACCCCTCGCATGTCATTCAGCTGAGCCAGCGTATATCGTTCGCGTCGATTGGTGTCGGTCCGCGATGGCTCGGGAAGGCGCCCGTCCTTCTCCGCATCGCGGATCGCCGCCGGCGTTCGACCTACCAACTCGGCCGCCTTGCTGATCGTGAAGGTCGGCTCGCGCCGGTCATCAGCCCGCGCACTACGGGCTGAATCGCGCAGCTTCTCAAGCACTGACGAAGTTCGACTCGCAAGCGTCGCAACCGAGACGATCCGCTCGGCTTCCTCTATCTCGAGTCCGTTAGCCACATGACTACCTTTCGCAATTCGGCGTGTGGTACACCGACTTGCGCTTTTCGGTCAAGAAATGACGAACTTTCGAAAGTCGTCGTACCGTGAAGCCGCCATCGGGCTCGTTTTACCCGTCATCCTGACTCGGTGGGGGTCATCGAAATTGCACGCGTGCAATTCCTGCTCTCAGGGACGTCCCCGACGGTTGACCCAGCCCTCGCAGAATCCCTTCCAAGACGCGACCATCTTGGCACCCCGGACCTTTCCAAGGCGCTCACCCATATGCTCGCGATAGGCATCCGCGATCATGTTGATGTCCCAGCCACCGCCATGTGCACGGCCGATCGCCAGGAGTTCATCCTCGCCAAAATGAAGCGACCCACGCGGGAACGTCTTCTCCTCCGGCTTGGCTTTGGGAAGAACCTTCTTTGGCGCCGAAATCATCCCCTGCCCTGCCCGCGCGACGCTCACCGTCTCCACGCTACCGTCACGCCTCGATTCGCGTCCCGATGAGTGCCGATTTAGCTCATCCACCGTCTCGATGACCTCGGGTGCGCCCTTTGGCTCGAAGCGGAACTCCAGCTCGGTGACCGTCCGCCCCTGCCGGATCTCCCGCCACTCCACCCTGAAATGGGCCAGCTGATCGATCTCGGCCTTCGCCTTTTCCAGCACCTTCCGCCGCAACTGGGCGAAGTCAGCATAGACCTCCGGCGGAATGCCGAGCGCGGCGCGGAGCGCTTGCATGTCGCCCTTCCATGTGGCCTGCCTCCGATGCAGCCGGAGCGCGCCAAGCTCATAAAGTTTTAGAGCGTAGCTCGATCTGAAGCCAAGAACGGCCTGCCGGTTGAGCACCGCATAGGTCTCGGAAGCCTGGATGAGCTTCCGCGCGTCGGGCGTGAACTCCCATTCGATCCAACCCGCCTCGCCACCGTCCTCCTCCGTCTCCTCGCGCGATCGCGAGATGAGCGAAAAGCGGAGCGTGGCCTTCTTCCCTCGCCACGATTTGTCGTCGACTGCGAACAGCGTGCGATGGAGCTCCTCCAACATGTCGCTGATACGCTCATTGCCCTTGTGACCCCGGCGGATGTCTGCCTTGCGCATGCGATGCGGACGATCCTCCCAGGCATCCCCGCCCGCCGTAAGGATCATCAGCGCAAGCAATCGCGAGGCTGTCAGACTAAGAGACTCGCCCTTGACGAACTTAACCTCGATGATGTTGCCTGGTTTGGCGAACTGATCGCCACCTTTGGCCTTCAGCGCCGCCGCAACTCGCATCGCACGGCCTGGCGATGCTTCCTCGCCGCTCTGGTCTACTGCCTCGTCTATTTGGCCAGCGTCGGTTTCCATGCCATAATTACGATCAGTTGTGAGTCTCCGGTGCCTAGTTGCTGCCTGACCTGACCTCGTCCGTCAAGTCAGGTCAGGATCATCCGCCGCCCGGCCTCCCCCAATCGGTCAGGACAAATTTGCATGGCTGTGGGCAAGAATTCGAGGAACGCTGCCGAGTCGCGCGGCGCCCCCCAAACAATGCTCGCGAACCGCCTTTCCGATCGCTTCGTCGATCAGGGCGCCTCAAAACTAGGCCGAAGCACGCCAAGAATGACGCCCCCCCCCAATCGGTCAGGATTGCCCCAGCAGGTCAGGTATCGCCCCCCAACGGGACAGGTTGAAGCCCCCAATGGGTCAGTCAAACACCCCCGTCCGGTCAGGCAAAACGCCGTAGTCCGTTGATTTCTATGAGCTTTTCGTGCCCTGAATCTGAATCTTTTGAATCACGAATCCTTCCGCTGCGAGCAGCGGCGTTTTTAAAGATGATTCTTTGAGGAAGTTCACCCGAGTCGCACCCGTCGACAACTGGCACGTCGCTGAGGAGGGGAGAGGGGTCTAGGCTGGCGAGCAGGAGGTGAACCCATGCCGCTTACAGCCAAGAGGCCCACGCAGGAACTAGTCGACATCGTCGGAGCGCTCGGTGGTACCTGGAGCGGCTATATCGCGATGTGCCGCTGCCCAGCTCATAGCGACAGCGATCCAAGCCTGTCGATCCGCCAAGGTGATCGCGGGATCCTCGTTACCTGCTTTGCCGGATGCTCGCGAGAAGACGTCCTGCGGGAACTCCGCCGGGTCCGACCAGATCGCCACTATTCGGCACCCGAGGCAACCGGTCCGCAGCGCCCGGCCAATGTCGAGCGGCTCTGGGAGCAGGCTGGCGATGTTCGAGGCACCTTGGCCGAGCGCTATCTCGCTCGCCGCAACCTCCTTCCGCCGCCACGCGAGGTGCGCTTCCATCCGCGGTGCCCGTACATGCCGAAGCCGAAGACCATATTCGAGCCTGCCCTGCTGATCGCGGTGCGCGAGACCCGTCAACTGGTCGCCATTCAGAGGATTTTTCTCGACCCCGCGACCGCCGACTATACGCGCAAGGTAATGCTTGGCACGCCTGGGAACGGCTCGTGGCGGGGCGGGGAGGGGGGCACCATCCTTGCGATTGCCGAAGGCTTCGAAACCGCAGATGCGTTCGCTCGTCTCAACGCCATCCCCTGCTGGGCTTCTCTCGGCGCACGGCGGCTCGATCAACTGGTCATCCCGTCCGCGATCGATACGCTGCTCATCGCCCAGGACAATGACGCCGAAGGCCGACGCGCCGCCGACAAGGCGGAAAACCTTTATCGACGGCCGGGTCTGATTATCCGCCGGGCACCGCCCCCGGCAAAGTTCAAGGATTGGGCGAAAGCCCTCGACGCCACCGTCCAGCGCATCAGCGCCTAGGCGCTCGGCGCCGGAAGAGGGGAGGGGGATCGAGAGCGTGATGCTGCTGAGGGTGCAGCCACGCAGGAGATTCCGAGATGACCGACCTCTTCCACGCGGCCGATGGCGCCGACCATCAAGCCGCGCGTCTTCTCCTTCCGCACCTCGCAGCGGACAGCGTCATCAGCCGCCGCCTGATCAACGATATCATGGTCACTGCTTTCGGCGGGTCCGACGCCGACGGTCGCTGGACTCAGCGCACGAGCTTCGAGGTCCTCGAACATGCGCTCGCCCTACACCTCCGCTCAAGCTGCCAGGGCTTGAATTCTTTTGCTGAAGTCAGCGGCCTGGTCGCACTTTCGGAGAGGCTCCCGACCCAGACGGTGCGGAGCGAGGAGCAACTCGACTGGCAGCAATTTTCAACGCCAGTCGACATCGCCGCCGTCGCGGTCCTGCTTGCGGACGTCCAGCCCGATGACGTCATCCTCGAGCCGAGCGCCGGCAACGGACTGCTTGTCGCTCAAATCGGGCAGCACAAAGCCCTCCACCTCAACGAGCTCGATCCCCTCCGCCGTGGGCGGCTGCACCACGTCTTCCCGGAGGCTACGATCTCCGGCGAGGATGGCGCAACGATCAACTCGACCTTGGCTGCTGCCGAGCGACCCTCGCTCATCCTCATGAATCCGCCGTTCTCGCGCTCCCTCGGGCGTGGCGCCGACGACTATGCGGCGGTCCGCCATCTACAGGCTGCGCTTCGCCGGCTGCAGTCGGGGGGACGTCTGGTTGCGATCATGCCTGATTGGTTCGGACCCAGCGCCAGAATGCGCGACCAGTACGAAACGGTGCTGCGCAACGTCACCGTCCAGACCTCGGTGCGGCTCGAAAAGTGCTATTTGAAGCACGGGACCTCGATCGCCGTCCGACTGTTCGTGATCGACAAGGTCCCCGGCAAGGCGCCGCCTTCCGTAATCCAGCGCTCTTCCGTGGCCGAGCTTCTCGATGCGCTGCGCGTTCCCGCAAGATCGAGGGCCCGTCGAGACGAGTGCGTGCCTGCGCCAAAGCGGTCGGGCGGCGTCTCGCTTTTTCGCGCGGTCAAGAGCAGCCGCCCAGAACCGCGGACCTTTCACGCACCCGTTCGTAACGATGTGCTCCCCGTCGAATATGAGAAGCTCGCGACGCCTGCACCGCTCCTCGAGCAGACCGGCGTCTATCTTCCCTACCGTCCAAGCCGCATCAGCTTCGCCACCGCCGGCGAACATCCGACCGCGCTGGTCGAATCCGTGGCGATGGGATCGATCCCGGCGCCGGTCCCCGACTATGTCCCGTCGCTACCCGAGCGCACCGTCGCCGAGCGCCTGCTTTCCGCTTCCCAGCTCGAAACGGTCGTCTATGCGGGGCATGCCTGGGCGCAGACGATCCCCGGTCGCTTCAAGCCGAACAAGGAAGGCGTCGGCTTGACCCTTGCCGAGGACGGCGACGCCTATCGAAAAGGCTTCTTCCTGGGAGATGGGACGGGTACAGGGAAGGGCCGGCAGATAGCAGCCTGCATTCTCGACAACTGGCTTCAAGGCCGTCGCCGCAACATCTGGGTCACCAAGAACGCCCCCCTTCTCGAAGATGCGCGCCGGGACTGGACTGCGCTCGGCGGTCTCAGCGGCGACATTCAGCCCATCTCCAACTGGAAGATCGACGAGCCGATCAGGCTCGATCAGGGTGTCCTCCTCGTCACCTATCCCACGCTGCGCTCGATGCGCGGCGATCACAGCCGGCTGAAGCAGATCGTCGATTGGGCGGGGGCCGACTTCCAAGGCGTGCTGGCGTTCGACGAGGCTCATGAAATGGGCGGCGTCGCGGGCGGGGAGGGCGCCCTTGGCGCCAAGGAAGGATCGCAGCAGGGTATCTGCGGCGTGCTTCTCCAGAACCAACTTCCCAGTGCGCGCGTGCTCTATGCCTCTGCGACCGGCGCGTCCGACGTCAACAATCTCGCATATGCGGTCCGCCTCGGTCTCTGGGGACCGGAGACCGCCTTTGCCGATCGCGAGCAATTCATCAGCGGCATCCGCAAGGGCGGCATCGCGGCGATGGAGCTAGTTGCTCGCGATCTCAAGGCGACCGGTCTCTACATGGCCCGAGCCTTGAGTTTCGCGGGCGTCGAGTACGAAATTCTGCGGCACGAGCTGACCCCGGCCCAGATCGAAATCTATGACACATATGCCGACGCCTGGTCGATCATCCACCAGAACATGGAACGGGCACTCGAACTCACCGGCGTCGTCGACGGGCTGGAAAACGCCACGCTGAACAGCGGTGCCAAGGCGTCGGCCCGCTCGCGCTTCGAATCCACCAAGCAGCGCTTCTTCGG
This sequence comes from Roseomonas aeriglobus, assembly GCA_016937575.1. Lineage (NCBI taxonomy): Bacteria > Pseudomonadati > Pseudomonadota > Alphaproteobacteria > Acetobacterales > Roseomonadaceae > Muricoccus > Muricoccus aeriglobus. The sequence continues at coordinate 190,644 of JAFHKN010000005.1, forward strand.
ACAGGTGCTGCTGTCCATGAAGCTTCCGACCGTGATCGCCGCCGTCCGCCAACATCTCGCAAACGGCCAATCGGTCGTACTACAGCTAGTTACCACCGCAGAGTCGATCCTGGATCGTCGTCTCGACGCGCTGAGCCCCGACGAGCGCGCCGAGCTCGAGATCGATCTGTCGCCTCGCGAATATGTGATCGACTATCTCGAGCGCGCCTTCCCGACGCGGCAGATGCGCATTTTCACGGACGATACCGGCACGCAGCGTTCCGTGCCCATGGAAGACGAGGCGGGAAATCCCGTTTACAACCCGGAGGCCGAGGCCGCCCGTTCACAGCTCATTGAAGACCTGTGTGCCTTGCCGCCAATCACCTCCGCACTCGACGGCCTGCTAGAGCAGTTCGGGCATGATACGGTCGCCGAAGTGACGGGGCGGACCAAGCGGCTTGTCTCGATGGCCGACGGCCGCCAGAAGCTGGAAACCCGCTCGACCCGGACCAGCCAGGCCGAGGCGGCCGCCTTCATGCAGGGCCGCAAGCGGATCCTCATCTTCTCCGATGCCGGCGGGACGGGTCGGTCATACCATGCGTCGCGCGACGTGCCGAACCAGGAACAGCGCGTCCACTTGTTGCTGGAGCCCGGCTGGCGCGCCGACCGGGCCATCCAGGGCCTGGGCCGCACCCATCGCACGCATCAGGCGAGCACCCCGCTCTTCCGGCCGGTGACAACCGATTGCAAGGGCGAGCTGCGCTTCACGAGCACGATCGCGCGCCGCCTCGACAGCCTGGGCGCTCTTACCCGCGGCCAGCGCCAGACCGGCGGGCAAAACCTCTTTGATCCCGCCGATAATCTCGAGAGCGAATATGCCTGCGCGGCGCTCGTCAGCTGGTTTCATCTGCTTGTCGGTGGCAAGCTGACCAGCGTGTCGCATAGCGAGTTCGAAAGCCGAACCGGGCTAGAGCTCTGCGATAAGGACGGAGTCATGAGGGATGAGCTTCCGCCCATCCAGCGCTGGCTCAACCGGATCCTGGCGCTCCCGATCGCCCTTCAGAACAAGATATTCGATGAGTTTCTTTCTTTGGTCGAAACCCGTGTTTCGGCCGCGCGCGACGCCGGGCGTCTCGACCTCGGAGTCGAGACGATCCTCGTCGACACCGCGACGCTGGTGGATGACACACTCTTGCGAACCGATCCGGTCAGTGGGGCGACATCACACCTGCTCACGATCGAGATCGCTCATCGCAGAACGCCGGTCGCGCTGGACCGCATCCTCCATATCGCGGACAGCGATGCTACAGCCGAGTTCCTGATCAACGGGAAGTCCGGCATGGTCGCGTTGCAGACCCGTGCCCGCGCTCTCATGGAGGAGAAAGAGGGAACGCCCATTCCGCGTTTCGAGCTTATGCGGCCGACACGGCGTGAATACATGCGGGAGCAGGAGCTGTTCGAGAGCGCCTGGACGCCGATCGACCGCGACGCTTTCTGTCGAAAGTGGCTCGAAGAGGCAGAAGTTGCAGCGAACAAGGTCGACACCGAAACCATTCGGCTCGCGACCGGCTTGCTGCTCCCGATCTGGTCCGCGCTGCCGAGCGATCATCTCGTGGTCAACCGGATCGCGGACAAGGCTGGCAACAGCTGGCTCGGACGCCTCGTCTTCGACGAGCATGTCGTGCAACTCTTCACAAGGCTCGGCATCGACCGTGCCGAGAACATGCCACCCGCGGATATCATCAAGTCTGCCTCGTCGGGACGCAGCGTCGATCTGACCAGGCCGTTCCCGATGACGATCAAACGCTCCCTGGTGAACGCCTCTCAGCGGATCGAACTGGTCGGTGCACCGTCGCAGCAACTCGCATGGCTTAAGGCCCTCGGTTGTTTCACCGAGGTCATCCAGTACCGAACCCGCATCTTCCTGCCCATGGCAACGGCCGGCGACACGCTCGATCGCATACTGCGCGCCGCTGCCTGAGGCGGCCAACGCGCATGCGGAATAAGCCACCGCGAATATTCGCAGGATTGAAAATTCGCGTTGTGCGCCCACATCTTAGCGATCGTTCAACAACGGAAAGGAGGTGGTCAGATGTCTCATTGTCATATGCCGCGTGCGGCAGTTCTCATGAGCAAGACCTCCGCCTCGGGAGTCCGGCTCGGCTGAGCTGCCCGTTCAGGCAGGACAATGGAACGGTCGTCCGAAAGGGCGGCCCTTCGTTTTTGTGCGCGCGTCTCTAAGCATGAGGCGACCGAGAGCGAGCACGGGGGGGGGCGGCGTCCACCCTCCCGGAGCGCTCTGAGCCAGAGAGAGGGAAGGGGGGTCGGGAATGGTGTCCGGAACTTGCCGGACGCCATCAGGAGTTTCCCCCGTGATCCAGACCGTCAAACTCAGCAAGCTGCGTCTCTCACCAATCAACGTTCGCACAGCGCCGGACGAGCAGCTCCAGATCGGGCCCATGGCCGCGAGCATCGAGGCCAAGGGCGTCCTGCAGAACCTTCTCGTCACTCCGGCCAAAAAGCCGCGCGGGACCTATGAGGTGTTCGACGGCGGCCGCCGTTGGCGAGCGCTCCGTCTTCTGGCGGAGCGCGGTACGATCTCCGAGGCGGACTACGACGTGCCTGTCATGGTGCTGACGGGGGAGGATGCCGAACTCTCCGAGACTTCGACCGCCACCAACTTTCATCAGCTGAAGATGACGCCGGCCGAAGAATGCCGCGCTTTCCAGCACTTCATCGGCAAGAGCGGCGACATCGATGCGGTTGCCAAGCGGTTCGGCGTCACCCGTCGCTTCGTGGAGGGTCGCCTGCGGCTCGCCTCGCTCGCCGAGCCGATCTTCGAGGCGCTGAGCAAGGGCGAGATCACGCTTGATATCGCCAAGGCATACGCCTCGACCGAGAACCGCGAGAAGCAGCTCCTGGTCTGGAACACGTATAAGCACAGTGAGGTGACCGCAGACACGATCCGCCGGGTCATTGAAAACGAGACGCTCAAAGCCAGCGACCCCATCGCGATGCTGGTCGGCGAACCGCGCTATCGTACTGCCGGCGGCAAGATCGACGGCGACCTTTTCACAGACGGCAACGACCGTTGGGTCAATCCGGAGATCGCCCATCGTCTCGCCGGCGAGATCATGGAGGCCGAGGCCCGGCGGATCGGTGAGGAGACTGGGCTCGCCTGGATCCGCCCGATCGCCAGCAACTACACGCACAATGCCGCCCACGGGCTCTACCGCGTCATTCTTCAACCGCCGGAACTGACCGCGTCCCAGAGTGCTCGGCTTGCCGAAATCGCAGAGCGTCGCGGTGCTCTCGAAGCCGAGATGCAGGATGCGGATCTTTCTGAGGAGGCGGTCAAGGTGCTCGACCAGGAAGATGATCGGCTGATCGCCGAGGCCGAGGCAATCGAGAATCGCCCTCCGGTGTTGCCGGACGAGCTGAAAGTCCATGTGGGAGCGTTCCTCGTCCTCACCCCTCAAGGCGAGATGCGGCTCGATTCGCAATATTACAGCGAGCAGCAAATTCTCATTGAAAAGCCGCGCGAACCGGTCACGGGCGAGGATGATACTGCTCGTGACGGCGAGGCGGGTCGGGAAGAGTCGCCGACCGGAGGATTTCGCGTCGCCGATCGTGGTTCCGCGCAGCCGGACCGTCGGCCCGAGGCGGTGGCGCCCGGCGGAAAGCCACTCAGCGGGCGGCTGTACGATGAGCTTGCGATCCAACGACGCGACATCCTGGCGTCGTGCCTCCTAGCGCAGCCCGCACTGGCGCTAGACTTCGCGCTGTTCGTGATGATCGACGCCCGGATGTGCTCATCCGGCGGTGCCACCGACAGCGCCGTCAAATACGGCACGACGATTCGCGCGATGGGTCCGCAGGATCCCATGGTCGGAGACATGCCCAGCTCCCGCGCACGGGCCTACCTGGCGGAAGCTCATGATGGTCTCGACGCCGCGTGGACTGAGCATGACAGCGAGGTGGATCGTTTCGAGGGGTTCCGCGCTCTCGATGATGACAGCAAGGCGAACTGGCTCGCTTATATCGTCGCGCTGTCGCTCGAAGCGAAGCCCGGCCCGTCCAATGCCCAGGTTCCGCTTCACAACCGGATCGCCACGATCCTCGAGGTTGACGTCGCGGGCTGGTGGCGGCCGACCTCGGAGAATTTCTTCGACCGCGTGAACAAGGGCACCATCCTCAGCCTCCTCCACGATGTCGGGGGGCCGGCGCTCACGGCCCGTCACGCTTCGCTCAAGAAGACCGAGATCTCCGAAAGCTGCCAGAAGCTGTTCGCCGGTGAGTCGATCGTCGAACCTGAGGTCAAGCAGGCCGCGCTCGCCTGGGTTCCCAATGCGATGCGGTTCCTCGACGATGCCAACGCTACCGTCATCGATCCCGCTGATGACGGCGATGCCGAAGACCCGTCCAATGACGCAGAACGCGGCTCGCAGGCCGAGGGCGGCGAGCTCTTCGAACCGGTCGAGGCCTGACCACCCGGCCACAGCGATCCGAACAACCGCGAGAAACTGGCCGTCGGCGCGCCCGCGCCGGCGGCCATCCCGTCATGCGACCGGAGCACATCACCATGCGCGCCAAATCGACACCGAGCCGCGACGTCGCGGCCGAGATCACCAGTCTCATCATTCGCAAACTGGAGGAAGGGGTTGCGCCCTGGAGCCGACCGTGGCGCGTCACCGGCGCCGGGGGCAGACCGCTGCGGCACTGTGGCACGCCATACACCGGCATCAACACCATCTATCTCTGGGCGATCGCCGACGCGAATGGCTATCGATCCCGTTATTGGATGACTTACCGCCAGGCCGAGGCGCTTGGCGCAAATGTCCGCCGCGGCGAAAGCGGCTCACTCTCAGTCTATTATTCCAACTTCAAAAAGACCGAGGCCAATCCCGTTACGGGCGCCGAGACCGAAAAGAATATCCGGTTCCTGCGGCACTATGTCGTCTTCAACGCCGATCAGATCGACGGACTTCCAGCCTATTTCTATCCCGGATCCGAGATCATCGATCCTGGCGACCCATCCGACCGCCAAAGCGCGATCGACGCCTTTTTCGGAGCCGTCCCCGCCGAAGTGCGCCACGGTGGCGATCGCGCCTTCTTCCACCCGACTTTCGATTACATCCAGATGCCGCACCAGCGGTCCTTCAGGACGATGGACCACTATGCTTCGGTGCGCGCACACGAGACGACGCATTGGTCGGGCGGCACCGCCCGCCTCGCGCGGACGTTCGGCAAGCGGTTCGGGGACCAGGCATACGCATTCGAGGAGCTGGTCGCCTTATCTGGACAGTCTGCGCCGCCCGCAACATTGCAGTAAGGTCGGCGATGGACGCCCACGGTAGGCAGTTATCAGGCTGGCCGTAGCGCTGACCCAAGAGCTGGCGGAGGCCAGCCTGATAACTGCCGGGCCATAGGGCGCATCGGTGTGAGGTCAGCTTCCGGGTGGGGGGTCCGGGGGGGAGGGTTTCGTGCCGGTGTCGATCATTACCGTTTGCGAGCGCCGCGACGCCAAGGGGGCTCGACGCGCATGTGCCGCTGATCCTGCGGGGAGACGCTCTCTATGATCCCGATCTCGACCGCTTCTTTGTCGACCTGCCGCTAGCGGGGATCCGCTCGCGCCATTCGCTGCGCGCCTACGCCTATGACGTTGCGGTGTGGCTTCGCTTCCTCGATGCCTGCGGCACGACGATATGGGACGCGGCCCGCGACGATGTGACCGCCTATCACCGCGCGCGGCGGCGCGGCGACGCCGCCCAGCGGATCAGCGCGGCAAGCTGGAACCGGGCAGTCGCCAGCCTCGATCGCCTCTACCGCTGGGGTAAGAGCCAAGGGCTGATTGCCGAAGCGCCGTTCAGTCGGCGCGCTATATGGCGACCGGCGCATGGGGGGCGTCGGGGCATGATCGCCGCGCGCAACGACGCCTATGAACGCACTGCCAAGCGATCGGATGTGCGGTTCGTCACGATGGACGACTACCGCATTTTCCGCGACGTCGGTCTGCGCGGCCTCGCCCTTGACGGTACGGAACGCCCCGGCGCTCGCGATCGCAACGGGCTGCGCAACGCGCTGTTCGCCGATCTTCTCGTCACAACCGGCCTGCGTCTCGAAGAGGCGTCGGGCCTGCTCGCCGATGAGCTTGCGGCCATCGATCACGACCACGATCAGGCTCAGCAGCTTTGGCTGCGCCTGCCGCCGCCGCTCACCAAGGGCGACCGCGGACGCAGCGTCCTGGTCCCGCGCCGGCTCCTTCGTCAGATCACCGCCTATGTCGCCGTCGAGCGCGCCGCGGGCGTGACCAAGTTCGCCGCGCGCGACGGTGCGGCCAGGTTCGAGCGACCGATCCACGTCACCCGCGCCGGTCTCGACCGCATGCGCGATGTCTGCACCCCGGAGGAACGATGCCGCCTGATCCTGTGCGACGAGGATGGAACGCCCCGCGAGCCGGTGGCGCTATGGCTGACCGAGGTCGGGCAGCCTGTCCGCCCCAACTCGTGGGAGGTGATCTTCACCCGGGCCTGCAAGCGGTGCGAGGAGAACGGCTTCCCGCTGTCGATCAGCCCGCACCAGCTTCGCCACACCTTCGCAGTCCATATGCTCGCTCTGCTGATCCAGCAGCGACTGCGCGAGGCCGCACTGCCGGTGGGGCCGGTGGAGACCTATCGGCTGATCCTGGGCGACCCGCTGCAACAGGTGCAACGCCTGCTCGGCCACGCGAGCCTCGCCACCACCTATGTCTATCTCGACCATATCGCGACCCGCGCCGATACGGTGGATGCGGCCGTCGAGGAGCTGCTGGCGCTGTTGCCGGGACCGCAGGGCGCATGAGCGAGCGTCCCCGCAAGGGCCGGCCTGTCGCCTTCGCGCCCATCACGCCGGAGCGACCGCAGCCCGATCCGGTGTTCGGCCTCAAGTTCACCATCGAGGCGCGGCATGGCGGGACGGTCCTGGTCGATATGACCGCGCTCGATCCTCGCCCGCTCGCCATCGCCTTTGCCGGTGCGCTGCGTCGGTCGGCCGCGCTCGGGGGACCGATCGGTGCGGCCAGCGTCATCAAGCAGTATGTCCAGGTCTATCGTCACTTCTTCGCCTGGCTTGCCGACGAAGGACTGAAGGTGGTTGGCGTCAGCGACCTGCGCGCGGTCCATATCGATGGTTTCGCATCCGCGCTCGAACGGCGTGGGATGGGCGCGATCCACCGTCACATGACGGTCAGCAAGATCATCAACACACTGCGCGCGATCGAAGCAGACCGGCCCGATCGGATCGCACCCGAGCTGCATGAGCGGCTGCGCTACACGCTGGCCACTTCGGCGGGCCGCTCGACCCCGCGCGATGCCTACAGCCCCTTCGTCGCCCGCGCGCTGCGCGACGCGGCGCGAGCCGATGTCGAAGCGATGTTCCGCCGTCTCGGCGCCGACGATCGGACCGACGAGGGTGATCCGGCCATCACCGCCGCCCGCGCCGATGTCGAAGCGATCATCGCGCGGCAGGGCTTTATCGTCGCAGACCAGCCCGAGCTGAAGAGCCTTTATTTCATGCGCATGCGCCGCAACCTGCCAACCGCGACGCTCATCGACGACCTGCATGGCCGGCATCATCTGCTCGCGCGCGACCTGCCGGCGCTGCTCGTGCTGCTCACGCTTGAGACGGGCCTTGAGCCCGAGTGCCTGAAGACGCTGACCGTGGACTGTCTCGCCAATGCCCATGCCGGCACGGTGGAGCTGCGCTATCTGAAGCGCCGGGCTCGCGGCGCCGAGCACAAGAGCATGCGCATCCGCGACGGCGGTGGCGGCACGCCGGGCGGGCTGATCCGCCGCCTGATCGACGCCACGGCGGCTGCCCGCGAGCACCTGCCCGGCGATTGCCTGTGGGCCTATCACAACGTCGGCGGCCTTCGCGCCGGCATAGTCGACCTCAAGTATCCGCTCCCCGCCTGGGCTCGCCGCTGTGGCATTGTCGACGATAACGGCAAGCCGCTGCATCTGCTGCTTTCCCGGCTGCGCAAGACCCACAAGGCGCTGTGGTACACCAAGACCGAGGGGCACATGGCCCGCTTCGCGGTCGGTCACACGCGCGAGGTCGCGGCGCGCCATTATGCCGACCTGCCGTCGCTCCGGCCCCTGCACGAGGCGGCCGTCGCCGATGCCTTTCGCGAGGCGGTCGCCGCCGCGATGCCGACCGTCCTCGCGCCCACGGCCGAGCAGGCGCTGCGCGAAGCGCCCGAGCAGGCGGCGCCGTTGATGTCGGCCGATACGGTGGGGCCGTTGCTCGACGGCGAACAGGATGTCTGGCTCGCCGCCTGCTCGGGCTTCCATAGCAGCCCCTTCTCCGAGGCCGGCTCACCCTGCGCGCAGCCCTTCTGGGGCTGCCTCGATTGCCCCAACGCCGTCATCACCGCGCGCAAGCTTCCCGCGATCCTCGCCTTCCTCGCGTTCGTCGAAGAGCAGCGACCGAGCCTCCCGGCGAGCGACTGGGCGGCCAAGTTCGGCCGCGTCCATTCCCGCATCACGACCCAGGTCCTGCCGGTCTTCTCCGATGCCGTTATCGCCGATGCGCGCTGGCAGATGGAGAGCGAGCGGCTCTATCTGCCGCCGGAAGCACGCGCATGATCACGCCCGCCCATGCCCGCGCACCCGCGTTCGACGATCGGCCCGTGCTGGCCACTGCGCCGCTCAAGGCGGGCCACGCCCGCGAAGAGCTGTCGCGGGTCGGCGACTCAAGCTGGGATCTCGGTCCCGCCGTGTTCCGCGAGAACGCGCGGCGCTGCCATGTCACCGTGCATTTCGACGTGCTCGAACATGCCGATGTGCAGGCGGCGATGCGTGCCTATCTCTACGCCCGCCTCAACGTCGATCTTCCCGGCTACCGCCCGAAGCTGCCGCCGGCGAGCATCCGCCAGGCATTCAACCGCGCACGCCGGTTCTTCGCCTTCGCGCGCCTGACGCTTGGAGGGCTCGACCTTGGCCGCATCGATCAGGCGCTGGCCGATGCCTATGCCAGGCATCTTCGCCACGATTCTGCCCGGCGACCCGTCATAGTCGGCCACCTCCTCGAAGTGGTCTCCGATCTCTATCACTATCGTGACCGCCTCGCTGGCGGAGGCCTCGCGTTTGAGCCCTGGGCCGGACAGGCACCCGCCCGCGTCGCAGGCTATCGGCACGTCGTTGAGAACCGTACCCCGCGGTTTCCGGAAGATGTCATCGCCGCACTGCTCGCCTGGTCATTGCGCTACGTCACCGTCTTCGCGCACGATATTCTATCGGCTCGGGCCGCGCTGGATCGGCTCGAGGCGCGCCGCGCCCGGCTGCTTGCCGCCGAGCGCGGACTGCCTGGCGCAGAGCGCCGCCTGCGGCAGCGCGCGCGCCTCGAGCGCCATATCGCGCGTCGAGCCCGGCAAGGCCGCGGCGTGCCGATCTGGACGACCGCGCATAACGGCGTCACGCGCACCGATCCCCGCACCGGAGAAGCGACGCCGCCGATCAACGTCCATCTTCTCCATCTTCATGCCGGTGTCGATGCTGAGGCGGAACCGGCCATGCATTTCGGACTCGCCAAGGGCGTCTCCGCCCTGATCGAAGCCGCTGCCGCCGACCTGGGCGTCGAAGTGGGCGGCATGGACACGCCGATCTCGATTGATCCCGATAGCGGTCGGCCATGGCGCGCACGCTTCGATGCGAAGACGCTCGCACAAGAGGAACGGATGCTTCAGGCGGCCGCCTATATAGTGTGCGCTTACCTCACCGGCATGCGCGACTGCGAGGTGCAGGCGATGCGGCGGGGGTGCCTCTCGATCGCGCGCAGCGAGGATGGCCTGGTCGAGCGGCATCGCATTCGATCGACCATCTACAAGCGTCGGTCGACCATGGGCGAGGCGGCGAGCTGGGTGACGATCGAGCCGGTCGCAGACGCGATAGCGGTGCTTGAACGCCTGTCGGCAAGACCGACGCGCGCCAGCGGCAGCGATACGCTCTGGCCGGTGCTACGCCCCGGCGCCGCCACCAAGACGCATCTGTCGAGCGAGGTGGTCCGCCAACTCAACGCCTTCCGCGACCACCTCAACGCTGCCTTCGGCAGCCCTGATGTGCCGGTCATCCCGTCCGGACCCGGTGGCAAGCCGTGGCGCATAACGACGCGGCAGTTCCGCCGCACCATCGCATGGCACATCGCCAACCGTCCGTTCGGCACCATCGCCGGCATGATCCAGTATAAGCACGCCTCGGTCGCCGCTTTCGAGGGCTATGCCGGAACCAGCGCATCGGGGTTTCGCGCCGAGGTCGAGGCGCAGCGCCGGCTCGGTCAGCAGGGCGACCTGCTGGACTATTTCGACCGGCGGCAGGGCGGTGCCTCACTCGCGGGGCCGGCGGGACCACGCATCGCGCGGACGCTCGACGATGCGGCCGTGCAGCTCGGGCCCTTGCCCGCCATGATCGCCGACCGCTCCCGGCTACGTGTCATGCTCGCCAGCGTCGCGCGAACCCTCCATGTCGGCCTCCTCGCGGATTGCTTCTTCGATCCCGCCACCGCGCTCTGCCTCAAGCGCGTGACCACCCCCGATCCCAAGCAGCCGCTCACGGCGCTGTGCGAGCCGACCCGCTGTCCCAACGCCTGCATCACCGCCCGTCACAGGCCAGCTTGGGAACGCGCGGCCGATGATGCCAGGGCATTGCTGCGCGAACGACGTCTGTCGGATCTTCAACGCCATGCACTCGCCACCGAGATCAACCGGCTCACTACCGTGATCGACGCCATCGGCCCCGCGCCGCCGGAGGCCAACCCCGGCTGACGGCGGAAGCTCTGCGCCGGTCGGCGCGCTGGCGCAACGGCGTTGCCGTCCTCCGCTTCGCTGCGGCCCTACGGGTGCGCAACCGCGCTTGTGCCCGGCGCTAGTCGAGCTCCGCCGCCGGGGATGGCCCCCGACGGGCAAGCGGAGTTCAGATCATGCCAACTCAGGTACGAGCCGACGTCTATACTCGGGTCACCGAGGCGATCCTTGCAGCGATCGAAGCCGGTACGGGCAACTGGCGCATGCCATGGCATCACAGCGGCGCCGATGTCACCCGGCCGACCAACATCGCCAGCGGCAAGCCCTATCGCGGCATCAACACGGTGTCGCTCTGGGCGGCGGCCTATGGCGGCGGCTATGCGAGCGGGGTCTGGGGCACTTATCGTCAGTGGCAGGACCGCGGCGCCCAGGTCCGCAAGGGCGAGCAGGCCAGCCTCGGCGTCCTCTGGAAGGAGATCAGCCGGCGCGACGACGAGCAGGATGACGAAGATGGCGGCAAGGGACGGCGGCTCTTCGCCCGGGCGTTCAGCCTGTTCAACGCCGATCAGGTCGACGACTACGCGCCCGAGCCCGGGCCGGTCCTGCCCGAGAGCGAGCGCCTTGCGGCCGCCGAGGCCTTCATCGCCGCGCTCGGTATCGACACGGTCTACGGGTCGAGCAGCGCCTATTACCATCTCGGCGAAGACCGCATCTACATGCCGCACTTCGCAACCTTCCGTAGCGCGCATGGATTCTACGGCACCCATATCCACGAGTGTGCCCATGCCAGCGGCGCGGCGCATCGGCTCGACCGGGATTTCAGCGCCAGGTGGACCAAGGACGCGCTCGCGATGGAGGAAGCGACCGCCGAGCTGACCGCCTCGTTCCTGCTTGCCGACCTCGGCATCGCGCACGATCCGCGTCCCGATCATGCCGCCTATATCGCCTCCTGGCTTCAGGTGCTGAAGAACGACAGCCGCGCGATCTTCACTGCGGCCAGCAAGGCGCAGGCGGCGGCCGATTGGATGCACGCCCAGCAGCCGTGACGCTCACGCGGCCCGCACCTCGGCGCCGAGCGCATCAAGCAGCGGACAGCCCGGATCCTGACCGGCATCGCAGGCTCGCACCGAGTCTGCCAGAACCCGTTCCATCCGCCTGAGGTCCGCGATCCGCGCGCGCACATCCTGCAGATGCGACGCCGCGAGCTCGCGGACTTCGGTGCAGGAGGCCTGGCCGCCGGCCGCGAGTCCGAGCAAGGCGCGCACCTCGTCAAGGGTGAAGCCCAGCTCCCTCGCACGGCGCACGAAGCCCAGGCGAGCCACGTCCTCCCGACCGTAGCTGCGGTAACGGCCCCGCCGCGGCGGAACGGGCAGCAGCCCGATCCGCTCGTAATAGCGGATCGTCTCGATGTTGCAGCTGGTACGGCGCGAGAGTTCGCCGATCTGGATCGCGGCGGTTGCGGCCATCTTCAAAATACCTCTTGAGTCTGTAGTCGCTACAGATGGTAGGATAGCTGCATGCCCGCCACAAGGAGTCGCCCGTGACCCAGACACCAAGCCCGCCCAAGGGGATAAGTACCGCCGCGCTTACCCTGGCGGGGATCGCCGCCGCGTTCGGCGTCGCTGCCTGCTGCGCACTGCCGATCCTCTTGGCATCCGCCGGCATCGGCGCGGCCTGGCTCAGCGGCGTGGCCGTCGTCTCCGCGCCCTATCGCACGCCGCTCCTCGTGATCGGCGCATTATGCCTCGTCGCCGGCGCCGCGCTGCTATTGCGCCAGCAACTCGCCGCCATGCGCTGCGGCCCGGACGGCGTGTGCACGCCGCGCTGGACGCGCATCCTCACTCTCGCCGGCCTATTGGTCGGCGCGGCACTGCTCTGGGCGGGTTATAGCTATGTCTGACGTCGTTCCGGAGCTGCACTCGACCCTGACCTGTCCGCACTGCGGACATCAGGCGACCGAGACGATGCCGACCAACGCATGCCAGTTTTTCTATGACTGCCGGGGCTGCGGCGCGGTCCTCAAGCCCAAGCAGGGCGATTGCTGCGTCTTTTGTTCCTATGGCGACGTTCCGTGTCCGCCGATCCAGATCGAGGGCAAGGGCGCGTCCTGCTGCGGCTGAAGACAAGCCGTGACGCTTGCCACCCCCGCTGACGCTGCCCCTGAACCGACGGTTGCATTCCCCGACGGCACCGTCGTCCCGGACTGGACTGCGGTCACCGCGCCAAGCGCCCATTCGGCCCTGACAGCGCTGTTCGCGGCATTTATCGGCCGCAGGTGGCATGGCATCGACAGCACCGAGGACGAGGTGCGGCGTGCCATCCTCCGGGCCTATGTCACCCAGGGCCACGCGCCGGCGCCGGTGGAGATCGCTGCCGCGGTTGCGCTCCCGCCCGGCGACGTGGCCGCAGCGCTCCACCGGCTCGCCGGACGCGATCTCGTGGTCCTCGACGGCGACGGCCGAGTGAGCGGCGCCTATCCTTTCACCGATGCTCCCAGTGAGCATCAGGTGGAGGCCGCGGGTATCACGATGGGAGCCATGTGCGCCCTCGACGCGCTGGGGATCTGCACGATCGCACCGCACGCCAGCCTCATCCGCTCGTCATGCCGCCAATGCCGGCGCTCGCTTGCGATCCATGTCCACGACCGGGGCTGCACCTTGGGCGACGTCGTGCCCGAGGGGATTCTCGTCTGGTCCGGTCATCGCTACACCGGCGGCTGTGCAGCGTCTTCGCTCTGCACTCAGCAGGCTTTCTTCTGCCATGCCGATCATCTTGAAGCCTGGCGTATGGACGGTTCCGTGACCGCCCGCGACGGCATTCGCCTGACCCTGCGCGAGGCCCTCCAGGTCGGCCGCGCGATCTTTGCACCGATGCTCGGAGGGATATTGCCATGGCCCATTACGACCTGATCGTCATCGGCAGCGGAACAGCCGCCCAGGTCGCGATCGGCCAGGTCCGCGCCGCCGGATGGTCCGTCGCCGTCATCGACCACCGCCCGTTCGGCGGCACCTGTGCGCTACGGGGCTGCGATCCCAAGAAGATGCTGGTCAGCGGCGAAGAGGCGATCGATGCCGCCGCTCGCATGGCCGGACATGGTGTCGGCGGCGACCTGGCGATCGATTGGCCGAGCCTGATGGCGTTCAAGCGCAGCTTTACCGATCCGGTCCCCGCCAAGCAGGAACGCCGCTACGCCAAGCTGGGCGTCGACGCCTTCCACGGGCTAGCGCGCTTCGCAAGCCCGGACGCGGTCGCGGTCGACGGTCGGACGTTGCAGGCCCAGCATATCCTGATCGCAACCGGCGCGGGGCCGATCCCGCTCGGCATTCCAGGCGAGGAGCTGGTCAGCACGAGCGACGCTTTCCTCGAGCTGGAGACGCTGCCGCGCCGGATCGTGCTGATCGGCGGCGGCTATGTCGCCGCGGAGTTCTCGCATCTGGCCGCACGTGCCGGCGCCGAAGTCACGATCCTGCAGCGCGCTAGCCGGCTGCTGCCGCATTTCGATCCCGACCTGGTGGGCTGGCTCACACCGCGGTTCACGGCGCTCGGCATTCGCATCGAGACCGGCACCGCGGTCACACGGGTCGAGCGGAACGGGGACGGCCTGCAGGTGCGTGCCTCTCGCCAGGGAGCGCCGGACCTGGAGGTCGCCTGCGATCTCGTCATTCATGCTGCCGGGCGTCGTCCCGATCTCGGCAGCCTCGACCTGTCCACCGGGCAGGTCGCGGTGCAAGACGGACGACTGCAGCTCGATGCGCATCTGCGCAGCATTTCCAACCCGCGGGTCTATGCCGCCGGTGACGCCGCCGGCGTCGGGCCGCCCCTGACCCCGGTGTCGAGCCACGACGCGAAGATCGTCGCCGCGAACCTCCTGCAAGGTCCATCGCGCGAGCCCGACTATCGCGGTGTTCCGAGCGTCGCCTTCACCGTGCCGCCGATCGCCGCCGTCGGGCTTTCGGAAGAGGCGGCGCGCCGCAGCGGCCTCAAGTTCCGGGTTAACGCGGCCTCGACGCCGGACTGGTTCACCGCCCGCCGGCTCGCCGAGCCGGTCTATGGCCACAAAGTTCTGATCGACGAGCGGACGGACCTCGTCCTCGGCGCGCATCTCGTCGGGCCGAACGCCGACGAGGTGATCAACCTTTTCGGCCTGGCCATCCGCCACGGCCTCACCGCGGCCGATCTACGCTCCACCATGTTTGCCTATCCGACCGGCGCCTCGGATATCGGCTACATGCTCTAGGCGACGCCGCGCACGATCCGTCACCAGTGCTCGCCCGCGGGCGGGCGGCAGCCTGTCGCGAAAGACGATAGCGGGCTGTCGCCCGCCTGATCTGCGGACGCCGCTGACGCGGCGGCGCTACTTTTTGGGCCTCCCTTCCGACGCGGAGGTGGTCGGCGCTCCCTGCTAGGCCCGCCACGGCGGGCTGCAAGCCCCGGCTTCGCCGGGCTGCTCCATTTCATTTCGCCCCTGCGGGTGCAGCCCGCCGCTCGAACGGGCCTCTTCGGTCGCTCTCGCCGCCCACCCCCGCCTCGGGGGAGGCCGATGCGGTTTTTGGGCAGTGCTGGAGGCAGCCGATGGTTTTCTTCCTCGAACCCCGGATTGGGGCTGGACTGTCAGGATATGTTGCCGAGATCGGCAGCGGCCTCATCTGCGCGCAGCTCGGATTGCCCAACGAGCTCCACGACAATCACGCGAGCTATGTCGCCCACTGGCTCGGAATCCTGCGCGCGGACAAGACCGCGATCATTCACGCCGCGGCCAAGGCCGAACAAGCTTTCAACTACCTCCTCGCCTTCAGCAGCGATCATGGGGACGAGGGCGCGCCAGTGTCCGCTTCCATCGATCCGCTGACAGAAGCCGCCTGACCCCTCCCGCTTGCGAAAGGACCCCTCATGGGTTGGCTCACCATGCCCTTTACATCGATGGGCGGTCACGGCTCGGCAAAGGCCTATCTCGACGACCAGTTCACCTATAGCCGCGAGGTCGATGGGGGCACCTCGGGTCTCAGGGTGCTCGCCTCGTCCTGCCCACGAAACCGCACCTACTATGCCGCTGTGCAGGTGATGACGAACGGCGCCGGCGGCGAGGTGTTCGCGATCATCTGCAAGGTTCTCTGGAACCCAGGCAGCAAGACCCGTGAGCAGTTCGGCTACAAGGATATGACGGAGTCGATGGGGCCGTGCGAGGACGGATGCCCCCAGCACATCCTCGACCTGCTGACGCCGACCGACAAGGAGCACGCGCTCGACTGGCGTCGTCGCTGCGCCGAGAACCTGAAACGCCGCTCGCGCAAGGTCGCGGACGGCGATCGGATCCGGCTGGAGCAGCCGGTCACCTTCTCGGACGGCCATGTCGGGCAGGAATTCATTGTCGAGAAGCAGGGGCGCCGAGTGACCCTTCGCGACCCTGAGACCCGCGGCCGCTACCGGATCAGCCGCCTCATGGAGCGGCAATGGCGGATCGTGCCGACGACGAAGATCCACAAGACGATCTTCGCCTGAGTCCTGCCGGTATCATGCTTTCCGAGAAGGATCTGACATGCTTGACCTGAGCACCGGCCTGTCCCCTAAGCGTCTTCTCCTCTGCAGTCGCGAAAACGCGAACCGCGTCGCCTCCCGGCTGTTCGACGAGCGGCCGGGTCGCGTCAGCATCGTGCGCACCACCAATCCGATCCAGCCTTTCCGCGTCTGCACTTGGCCGGCGTTTGGCGAGCGCGTCGAAGTCGAGATGGTGCTTTGAAGCGGTGATCTATCCCTTTGCGCGAGCCGCGAATCATCTCGCCGACGACCCGGCCCGCCCGATGCGAGACGCGAGGCCTGAGTTCGGGCGCCGACTTCCGCTCAGCAGGATAAGGTCGGATCGGCCCACCAAGACGGTCCCTGCTCGAAAGCGGCGTCCAGCTTCACTATCGGACCGTCCGGCGCGTCGGCGACATAGGGGTTGGTGAGCGGCATCCGGGTCGCCTTCAGCCGCCCCTGCTCTCCCGCGACACGGCCGCGGCGTTCGAGCAGATCCTCGAGCCATTCCAGATCGTCGAGCATCGCCACCACGCCGCGCCCGGCCAGGCAGAAATAGATGCAACGCTGGAAGTCGTCGGCGCCATCGTTGGCGAGGATCTCGGACAGCTTTCCCTTGCCGGCGGGGATACCCTCATGAACCCAGCTCACCGCCTCGCGCAGTTCACGAACCGAATAATAGGCGTCCTCGACGTGCATCCCGATCGACGCGTTCGCGATCATCCGGCGCGTCGGCCGGTTCTCGGAATCCAGCGCCGCATCTCGCAGCGTGATGTCGAGGTCGAAGCGCTCGCGGAACGGTGTCGTCGTCATGGCAAATCTCCTGCGCCAAGGAACGTATCGTGAACGCGCCGCGCCGTCAACATCATCACGCCCAGGGAGGCCGCTATGCCGATTGAGATCATGGTGGGGCTGCCGCACCTGAGCGAGGGACCGATCCTCGCCCAAGCTCGCGCATTGCAGCAGCCCACTCTCATTTCCGCGAATGGATTGTCTCGTTGGACCGAACGCCGCGGGTGGCGGGAATGGGACGGGTGGCGGCTTTCCCAGCTGAGAAATGGCAAGGGACTCGCGGCGCTCTGCCTGGACTCGGCCGGATTCGTCGCGGCGGCTCGATACGGCGGCTTCCCTTGGTCGCTCGTCGATTATGTCGCGCTCGCGGCCGCCTTTCCCTTTCGGTGGTGGGCGAGCGCCGATTATTGCGTCGAGGCAGAAATCGCTCGCGACCGCGAAGAGGTCATCGACCGCCTCTCGCGCACGATCCGCGCCAATCTCGACTGTCGCCGTCTCGCCCAGGATCACGGCATCGCCGACACCCTGATGCCGGTCATCCAGGGCCGCCGTCCGGAAGACTATGAGCGCTGCATAGATGCGCTGGGGGGATCGCTGAAGCCCGGGTCGCTGATCGGCGTCGGCAGCATGTGCCGGCGAGACGTCCATGGTCCGGAGGGGGTCATCGCCGTCATCGACCATCTGGATCAGATATTGCCCAAGGGGGTCCGGCTGCACGCATTTGGCGTGAAGGGTTCGGCGCTGCCATACCTGCTTCCGTTCGAGCACCGGGTCGCGTCTATCGACAGCCAGGCATACGGCATCAGCGCCCGCCAGGCCGCCCGCCAGGCCCGTGTATCCAAGAGCGACCGCTTCGTGGCCGACCATATGGCGCGGTGGGTGGCGGCACAGCACGCACGTCTTGCCAGCCACCCTTTGCGCCTGCCGCACCATCGGCCTGCGGAACCCGATCGCGTCCCGACGGACCCTTGGGAAACGGCGATCGCGCAAGCTCGAGCCGAGATCCGCGAGCTCATCGAGAGCGGGGATCTCGATCACGACGAGATGACAGCGCCGTGGATCGAGCAATGGGCGGCCGACATCTACCGCGAGCGGCTCGCCGGCTGATGAGAGGGGAGGGGGGCAGGAATGGGGTGAGCATGAGGCTCGCCAGAGCGAGGCGCCCATCTACGACGGAGGTGGCCCGCTACCCTGCAAGGAGATCGGCCGTGACCGCACCCCAGCCCACCGGAACCACCATGGTCCCACTCGCCCGGATAGCCATCGGCTACAACCCGCGCCGCTATTTCGACAGCAAGAAGCACGACGAACTTGTCGCGTCGCTCCGGCTGCGCGGCATGCTTCAGCCGATTCTGGTGCGCCCGGCGGACGATGGCAAGGATCGCTACATCATCGTCGCCGGCGGGCGGCGGTATCGCGCCGCGCTCGAGGCGTTCGGTGCGGACGGCGAAGCGCCGGTCATCATCCGGGAAATGACCGACCAGGAAGCGCTCGAGGCGGCGATCGACGAAAACGATATCCGGGATGACGCCTCCGAAACCGAGCAGGCCGATGCCGCGGTCCGGGTCCTCGCCGCTTGCCAGAACGACCGCGGCGAGGCCGGTCGACGTCTTGGCTGGTCGCGCGCCAAGCTCGACCGCCGCCTCGCGCTGGCCAACCTTTCGGACGCGGTGAAGCTCGCGCTCGACAAGCGCCGCATCAAGGTCGGCCACGCCGAGCTGCTCGCCGCCGTGCCGGCGGACAAGCAGGACAAGGCGCTCGAGACTATCCTGGGAGCCGGCCTCGACATCGGGAAGACCCGCGACCTCCTCATGCGCGTAACCCAAAACCTTGCCGACGCCTGTTTCGACAAGTCCGAATGCACGACCTGTCCTTTCAACTCCGGGACCCAACGCGCGCTCTTCGAGACCCACGTCGACGATGGCCATTGCACCAACGCGGCATGCTTCCAGCTCAAGACGGACGCGGTCGAGCAGGCCCGTCAGGAAGAGCAGGATCGTTCCGCCGCAGCCGATGACACCCCCGACGAAGGCGACCTCGCCGAAGCTGATGAGGCCGAGGATCAGGAAGATGAGCGCGCGGACGGGGTCGAGGCGACCGCTCGGCGAGCCGCGCTCGCGCCGGGAACTCCGTCAGGTCGGGCGACCGTGCGATCGAACGCGAATGCCAATGGCCCCAGCGTCACCGCGAAGTCGATCGCGGGCCGCACAAGCGATCTGCGGGAGGCAACCTGGCGCACCGCGCTGGCGCGCGGGCTCGCAGACAACGCTTTTGATGCTCGAACCGCCATCCTCGTCGCCGCGCTGACCGGGACGCTCTCCCAGATCAAGTCGGGCACGCTGACGGCGCGAGCCGGCCTTCTCGTCAACCCGTCCTTCCCTGATCTGGACTTCGGGGGCAAAATCAATGAGGTTCGCGAACTTTCCGAGGCCCAGGCGGCAACCGCGCTCTCGGCGATCGGCGCCGCCTACGCCCGCGACGTGCAATCGTTCAGCCATGTCGCCGATCTCGCAAGGGCGTTCGACGTCGACATCCGTCAGGTCTGGCAGGTCGATCGCGGCTTTCTCGAGCGATATACCAAGGACGAGCTGAAGTTCGTCGCCCGGGAGTGCGGGCTGATCTCGCACATGGGCGAGAAGGCCTTCGCCAAGCTTCTCGGCTCCAAGAAGGCCGATCTGGTCACCGGAATGCTGAACGCCGCCGGCTTCGATTGGGCGGGCCGGCTGCCGAGCGCGATGACCCTCGACGGGCAATATGGCGCGGCGCCCGGCGCCGCCCCGATGTCCAGCCGCCGCGTCGATGCGCTCGCCGCCTGATCCACTTTCCTCGCATCCGAACAAGGACGAACGACCATGCTTATCGCAAACCTGCTCCCACTGCTCCACCGCTATTCGCTAGGGTTCGACCTTGTCGCCGGGCCGGACGACACTGTGACCCTGACCGTCATCCCTCGGAAGGTCGAGGGCACGGCGGCCGCCCTCGAGGTCGGCGAGACACGGCCCATCTCGATCACCGCAAGCGCAGCGGAAATCGACGCGGAACTCGCGCGTGGCGCCGACGGCGCACTCGGTCAGCTGATCGCGACGCGCAAGACTCTCGCCGATCAGATCGCCGATCAACGTGAGGCCGCTGAAGCCGCCAAGTTCGCCTCGGCCGAGGCCGCCAAGGCAAGGCCAACACCGGCGCCGGCAAAGACGGCGACCACTTCCGCGTCGCCGGCACCAGCTCCGAGCGCGCTCCCGGCCGAGGCCAAATCGAACGAGCCGGCAAGTCTTTGGTGACGGCCCCGCTTCGGCCCGTGTTCAATCTCTCAGGAGAAGCCCCATGCAGATCAATCACCTTTCGCGCGCTTATCGATATGACGGGATCGACCTTCCGGTTCCGCCCCACCTTGCCGAAGACCCGCAGGGCCTGCGCGCGTATCACGCCACTCTCTATCCCGCGATCCTGAACGCCGAACTGGTCGACGCCGGCGTCACCGCGGGTACCCATGTCACCGAGTACCGCCGCGCGGTCGGCACCAAGGGATAGCCGTGGCGCGCAAGGCCGACGCGGTCCTTCCCGCCGCATCCCGCAAGACACTTCTCGAATGGATCGAGTTCGATGATGGCGACGCTACCCGCTCTCCCGGACCACCCTGCGACCCGCAGGCCCAGGCCCTCCACCTCAAGATCCTCATCGACCCGGCATCGCAACACGGCGAACCGGCCGAGCCCCTCCAGTCTCCCAACGGCTTGCGACTGCCCCCGCTCGGCTGACCTGGCCGGTCGGTCGGTCGTCTTGTCCCGGGAGATCCCGGTCAGTTTCGATCAGCCGCTTGCACGTCATCACAAGCTGATTGGCGGTTGGGTCGCATCGCGCGACCAGACGGCACGGCGTTGCACGCGCGCTGAGGCTCGACGCCGCATCGAGCGCGTTTTCGATAAGGCGGTTCTGGATATTCTCAGGCCGCTCGAACTGGCCGAACTGCGCGTCGCCGTCCTCAACAGCGAGGACATGGACGCGCCGGCCATCGCCATCGTCTGCGACAGTATGGGACAGCTCGACCTCGGCTGGATCGAGACCAGCGACGCCCAGATCGGCTGGCGCGCCGCTGCCTATACCGCGCTCGCCCGGACCATGGGCTCAGCGCTTCCGATCTTCGGCTACGACGATCTCTTCGAAGAAATCTCGATGTACTATTGGGATGGCGAAATCGAGGACAAAGCCGCTCGCGACGCGCTCGTGGCCTATCATGGTGCCGATCCGGAGGATCTTGAAGACACCATCCTTCCCTCTGACATGAATGACAGAAGGCCGGACTGGATGATCGCGGCGAACGCAGCGCCGCTGCGGTCGCTGCCGAACGGCCTGCGCAGCGCGCTTCGCAATCTGCGATGCAGCCACCGGGCGCTTCGGGCCCTGCCGGATGAGAAGAACGCCTGGCATTTCGACGGCGCGACCCTCCACGAATATCTGCCGGACCTGGAGGAGTGCTCGTCATTGCCTCCTCTGACGCTCGTGCCCGTCGAGCAGTTCGCGCGCGAGGTCGACGATGTCGCACGCCACGGCATGGAATACGGTTTCATGGACATCGCCGGCCTCTGCCCGTTGCCGGACGCCGCTCGCGTCACCGATTGGTTCGCATCGCTCGAGGCGGGCGCCCGGCTTCTGCTCGCCGCCCAAGAGCTGATCCAGCTCGATCCCGACACCCTGTGAGGCAGCCATGTCAAAGCATTCGACCCAATTCGAAGCCACCGCCGGCGGGCTGGTGCTGACCAACGCCATCCTGCTTTATCGAACCGAGGCCGCGAGAAGCGGCACGCGCTACGGCGCTCCCGGCCAGGATGGGCGGGCGTTCGCCAGCCTTCATCACATCGAGCATGATGACGACGCCGGGCCGAGGATCGCCGCCGGCACGCCGCTGACACGGGCGCACCTGCGCCAATGGTCCGAGGCCTTGGGTCGCGCCGCCGCGCCCGAGCTCCTCCCGCACAACGTGCTCGTTGCGCACCAGGATCTCCTCGCGTGGTGGATCCCGGCGAAGGTTCGTCCGGCCTACTTCAATCTGAGCACGCCGCTCGCCGGCCTGAAGGCTCTTTCCACCAGAACGGTGGTTTCGGTCCCTTACCCGGCCCACCTGCTCGTTGCCACGAAGCGATCGCTGGGAGTCTACGCGCTTCGAGAGGATGAGCGGCCGACTGCCGACTCTATCGTCTTCCATTCGCCGATCCTCAATGTCTACGCCGACGGCACGCTTTGCTGGGGGAATATCCCGAAGCCCGGAACGCTGTCCGTCTCCGCCATCCCGGACTTCGAGCGGGCATTGTTCGAGTCCTGGTCGACTCATCCCAATCACGGGCAGGACCAGACGGTCTCGGGCAAGGGTGGACTCATCTCCCTCTGGGACGACCTTGCGGCGCGCCGCGCCGCCCGCTTCCCGGTCAGGCGTCTCAAGGCTTTCGCCGTCAAACGTCGGTCGGTTGCGGCATCGTCCCGCAAGGCTATCGAGCCGCTGACGCTTGGCCAACTCATCGAAAGGACGAGACGATGACGGCTCTCGCCGATGACCCCACGGCGGCTGCCTTGCTCGCGGCCGTCCCGTGCTTCCCTGCGCCGCCGAGCGGCAGCTCACCCGGCCTGGACGCGGTACGGGCTTCGCGCGCGGGCCATTGCCTCGCGATCGGCCGAGACGGCGTCTTCCTGATTGTCAGGCGCCCGTGGCTCGAGCTCGATGTGCCTGTCACGCCGCCGATTGCCGCCTACCTTCCCTATGGCAGCGTGGGCGAGCCTCGCGCCAACCTTCGGTGCGGCCTGATACCGCGGGCGTTCTTGGCCCAGATCATCGATCATTTCGGCGCGGCGCTGCCCAATGAGGCGGCCGCCTTCATCGTGTGGGACGAGGACGATCGGCGCTTCCTTCTCGATTTCCCGCAGATCGACCAGGCGACGCCGTCGCGCCTGGTCTATCGGACACCTGTCCTGCCCGGGAACCGCCACATCGTCTGCGATATCCACAGCCACGGCCATGGCCGGGCCTTCTTCAGCGCCACGGACGATGCCGATGACGCTCACGCGACCAAGATTGCGCTCGTCATCGGTCGCCTTGGCGGTCCCGACAGTCCCGAGTTTGCCTCTCGGCTTTGCGCCGGCGGGATGTTTCTTCCGCTCCCGCGCAGCCCCTTCGAAGGATACGGCCATGACGCCTGAAACACGTGATCGCCACTTCCTGCCGGAAGGGCTCCACCACCGCGTAATCAATGTCGTTCTGATCGGGTGCGGGGGAAATGGCGCCCAGATTCTGATGGGCCTCGCCTCGCTCGATACGGCGTTGCGCGCAATTTCGTCGCGATCCCTTCATGTGATCGTGGTCGACGATGACGTCGTAACCGAGGCGAACCTCGGCCGGCAGCCCTTCTACCGCTGCGATCTCGGCAACTCCAAAGCCCATACGCTGACGGAGCGGATCAACCTTGCGCACGGTCTCGCCTGGCGAGCCGTTCACGGCCGAGCGCCCGAGGCGATCGATGTATCGGGGGCGGACATTCTGATCAGCTGCGTCGATACCGCCTCAGCTCGCCGCGCCCTCGGCGCCGCGCTCGGTGGAGGGTCCAAGGCACCCGCCTATTGGCTGGACCTCGGCAACCGCGCCGGCGATGGCCAATACATCATCGGCTGCCCCGCCGCTGCCCATCGCCGGAACGAGCGTCGCCTGCCCACCGTCCTCGAATATTTTCCGGAACTCGCTGACGAGAGCGTGCCGGACGACGACGCGCCATCCTGCTCGGTCGCCGAGGCCCTGGAGCGACAATCCCTCTTCGTGAACCGCATCGTCGCGAGCCACGCGCTCTCACTCCTGTTCGACCTGCTCGGTCGCGGGTCGATCGGTCACGCCGGAGCTTTCATCAATCTCGGCAGCGGACGCTGCGCCCCGATACCCCTGCCGGCGGCTGCTTGATCGTCGACGCCCGCCGGCGTGAAGGAGAAGAGAGGGGAGGGGCTGGTCGAGCGGATTTGCGCTTGAGACCGGAGTACCCCGTCCATGACCTACGATGTCGCGATGCGCCACCAGCAGGCGCTCGACCCCAGCGCCCTGACCACCATCGGCGCAGGATTGCACGCCATTCACGCGGCGATCACCGACTGTCGCAATGCCGGAAAGGACGCTGAGACCGACGCAGCCGTCATCCTGCTCGTGAGGCACCTCGTGTCGGTAGCCGAGCGCCGCCCGGACAGCATGGCCCTGCGCCGCACCTGCATGGACCAGATCGCCGAAATCCGCCGACATCCTGTGCTTCGCACGCTCGCCTATCGCGGCGTCGCCTATGACGAGGCCGCGAAGCGCACCTTCCATGCCGAAGGGCGGACCGCGATGCGCCGGCTCGCCGAGGCCCTGGGCCTCGAGGCCGAGAGCTACTCCGTCCGCTCCAACAAGGGCGGTGCTGCGGTCTCCGGCGAGATCACGCTCCATGGTGACGAGGTTTATGTCCAGCTCTCGCTAGGCGGGCTGGGCCAGGATCGGGAGGTTCTCTACCGCCGCGTCAGCGGCCGAACCGACTATTGCGGCCAGCGCAATCACTTCGCGCCCGTCACTGCACTGCTCGCCCCCGATCGCTTTGCGCAGCAGCTTCGGCGGGACCTGCAGCTCTCGCCGTCCGTCACCCAGGCGGATCGGCTGTTCGCCTGACCGGCCTCGCGTTCGCCCTCTCGCCGCCGGAGCAGACCATGATCCACCACGCTCGCCTCGCCTCGGCGGCTTCATCGCACATGATCAGCCCGGAGCTTCCGGGCATTGCCCTCACGCCCGAAATCATCGGCGCTATCCGGGCCGGCGCCTGGATCGTCTTCAACCTGTCGGGCGGAAAGGATTCGAGCGCCGCGATGGCCGCGGTCAACCTATTCCTCGATCTCGTCGGTCATCCGCGCGAACGGCGGATGGCGATCCATGCCGATCTCGGCCGTGCCGAATGGGCCACGACCCCGGAGACCGTCCAGCGCATCGCCGCCGAGGCGGGCATGCCGCTCACTGTCGTCCGGCGAGCGGCGGGCGACCTGGTCGATCGCTGGATCCAGCGTTTCGAGAGCGGCAAGCGGCGATACGCGGCGCTCGAGACCTATAATCTGATCGGACCGTGGTCGTCGGCATCGCTTCGCTTCTGCCAATCCGAAATGAAGGCGGCGGTGATCGGACCGGCGGTTGCCCGAATGCACCAGGGCGAACAAATCATCTCCGTTCTCGGGCTGCGCCGCGACGAAAGCCACAACCGGGCCTCGATCCCGATCGCCAAGGCCGACGAGCGGTACGCCAAGGCCGGGAACCGGCACGGAACGACGATGATGACGTGGCATCCGATTGCCGACTGGACGAGCAGCGACGTGTTTCACGCCCACCGCATGCTCGGGATCCTGCTGCATGAAGCTTATTCGACGTGGGGCTCGAGCCGGCTGTCCTGTCGCTATTGCATTTTCGCCTCGCTGCAGGACCTCGAGGCGTCGGCAGCGGCGCCGTCGAATGCCGAGGTTTATCGTGAACTGGTCGGCATCGAGGCTCGTTCGACGTTCCCCTTCCAGCCGACGCGGTGGCTCGCCGACGTCGCGCCCCGGCTGCCCACTCCGGCCGAGGCCGAGGACATTGCCGCGGCCCGGCGCCCGATCCTGGCACGCCATTCCCTGCCAGACCGATTTCCCACCGCGGTTTCGATCATGGAGCGATTTGCCGAGCTTCTCGCGGTCGCGCCACGGAAGGCCGCGCGATGACGGCGATCGATGTCGCCATCGGCCAATGTCGCCTCACCGCCGAGATCGAGGATCAGCCGCCGCTCGGCTGGCGCTTCTGGTCGCTGGCCGGCTTCGCCGGCGATCCGATCGACACCAACCCTTATGCCGGGTCGCGGTGCCTCGCCCTCACGATGGTGGATGTCGAGGGCCGTGATCGATGGCTGTGCGCGATGGAACGCGATCATAGCTTTCGCCTGCTTTGCACACACGACCTGCTCCCATCAACCGACCAGGCGGGCGCCGAGCGCTTCGCACGGCAAATGCTGGACGATCACGCCCGTCAGCCTCGTCTGCTCTGACCTTCGGATCATCACCTCATGCAAACCGACCGCAGCCAGCGATGGCGCGAGCGGCGCGCGCTATGGGCGCGCGACCTCGAGCTCATCGATCCAAGCGCCTATCGGGTCGAGGTCATCGACCATGCCGTGGCGCGCGCGTTCATCGCACGGCACCACTACCTCCCGACCTATCCGGCGGCCCAAGTCGCTGTCGGCCTGTTCGATCGCAGTGGTGCTCTCGAAGGCGTCGCCGTTTTCGCAGTGCCGACCACCGGCGCCGTGATCTCACGCCACACCGGCTTCGACGATCCCGCACGCGGCTGCGTCCTGGCCCGTCTCATCCTGACCGACGCAGTGCCGCAGAACGGCGAGAGCTTCTTCGTGGCGCGCGCCTTCCGGCACCTCCGCCGTGAACGGCCGGGAATCGAGGCCGTGGTCTCGTATAGCGACCCCGGCGCCGGGCATATTGGCCGGGTCTATTGCGCGCTCTCGGCCGCGCACCGGGCGATCACGAGGCCGCGTACCATGCTCCGCGTCGGCGACATCACCATCTCGGGACGGACCCTCTCAAAAATTCGTCTCGGCGAGCAAGGACATGCTGGTGCGATCGACCAGCTGGTCGCGCTCGGCGTCCCGAGGCCGTCGATAGGCGAGGAGCCGCGCCGCTGGCTCTGGCGGCTTCAACGCGAGCGGCATCTCCTCGCCCACCAGCAAGCCGGGCTCTATGCCTATTGCTTCGAGCTCACCCGAGAGGCGCGCCGCCGAGGCCGCGCGCTCCCCCGGTTGCCCTATCCCAAGGCTCTTCCGATCCGGCACCCCACGCTGCCGCTCTTTCCTGTCGATGCGGAGACCAACCATGGCTGACATCACGACCCTCCCCGTCATGACGGCGGCCGATGCCGAGAGCATCGGCTTTGCCCGGTTCAACGACGTGCCGACGCTTCCGGTCGACATCCCCGACGGCAACTTCACGATAACGGCGAAGACGTCGGACGGGCGAAGGGTCACGTTCTTCTTCGGCGAGCACAAGCGCGGCGCGCCGCCCAGCTTCGTCGACATCCAGTATCACGATCACGGCACGAACATCGCGAACGCCAACGGCGGCATCTCGCCGACCTTCGAGATGCTGACGATCGGCCTCGGCGGCCGACAGGTGTTCGACAGCCGCAAGCTCGATGCCGATGACAAGCCGTCGATCGCCGTCATCCTCCTGGGCGAGCCCAGCCGCCAGGAATGAGGGGAGGGGGGTCTGGAGGATCGGAGGCGATGACCGCCTTCAAGATCCGAGGCCATCCTTCATGTCCGCTTTTCCTCACGCCGAGGCCGGGATGGCCCGGTCTCCCGACTACATCCTGGTTCCGCCCCGCCACCGGTCGTCCTCGCCTACGGTATCGGCGTCGATTCCACCGCGCTGCTCGTGGAGCTGGAGGCCCGCGGCGAGGCTCCTGATCTCGTCCTGTCCGCCGATCCCGGGGCCGAGAAGCCCGAGACCTATGCCTATCAGGAGATGATGGCGGCGTGGATGGCGGCGCGCGGCATCCCCTATGAGATTGTCCGGTACGTTCCCCGACGCTTCAAACACTGGCCGCCTTACTACTCGATCCTGGCCAATGTGCTCACCAACGCAACGCTTCCCAGCATCAGCCTGGGCCGACATAGCTGCTCGCTCAAATGGAAGGTCGCGCCGCAGGATGCCTACCTTCGCGACTGGGCGCCGGCGCAGACCGCCTGGTCTCGCGGTCAGAAGGTCGTTCGCCTGATCGGCTACGATGCGTCGCCCGCCGACAGTCGTCGCTACGCGCACGCCTCCGCCATCGACGACCCCCTGTTCGAGTGCCGCTATCCGCTGCGCGAATGGGGCTGGACCCGCGATCGCTGCGTGGCGCGCATCGTCTCGGCCGGCCTGCCGGTGCCTCCCAAATCAAGCTGCTTCTTTTGCGGAGCGATCCGGCCTGACGAGGTTCGCGCGCTTCCCTCCTGGTGCCTGCGCCTGATTGTCCTGATCGAGGCCCGAGCCGAGCCCCGGCTCCGGTCCGTCGAAGGCCTGTGGCGCCGCTCGACCAAGACCAAGCCGGGCAAGATTACCGACTTTATCCGGGCGGAGCGGCTCCTTCCCGAGGCCGAGATCGCGGCGATCCGCCGCGACGCCCCGACCAACCTGATCCGTTTCCAGGACGCGGCCAGCCTCGTGCCGGTCTCAGAGCGTCCGACGATGGAAGCCTGGATCGCGACCTTCAATGCCGGCCTGATGGAGGCAGAATGACAGACCAGCTCTCCCGCATCGCCACGCTCAACGATCGCGTCCGGCAAGGTCTCGATCCGGCGGCGCGGATCGTCATCACCGCCGCTTGCGCAGCGGCGCTCGCCGAAGGCTCAGACCCCGACGCGACGCTGCGCGCCCATGGCGAATTGCTGATGGCGATCGACCGGTGCGCCTTCGCGGCCGACGAGCGCGATGAACGCCGCCGCGGCGAGGTCCTGTTCAGGGGCAGGGCGATCCGCTTTGCGATCGACTATTATGATCGCTCGCTCGAATGGGGCTCCGAGGATCCGGGCGACCCCGATGTCACGACACGGGTCATGACGATCATGCTGCCCGAAGACGATTAGGTGCCTCGCGCGCCGCTCCATCCCTTTCGGAGGAATGATATGCGCCGGATCACCCCGGCCACGCCCGAGCACGGGCAGGCCATCGCCATCGCGGTCGAACGACTGCGCGAAGCGCGGACTCTTCTCCGCCAGGCTGGCGCCCGCCAGGCGGCGTCGGCCGCCGGCAAGGCGATCAGCAGCGCCGAAGGCGCAGCCCGCCACGTCCAGCACCGGATGCGGCGCAGCGGCGGATAAGCCGCAATGCTCCGCAACCGAGGCCGGGCAGCATGCGTCCGTCCCGGGCGGGGCGGCCGAGCGCGTGCCGGTCAATTCATGCGCGCCGAGGCGCGCACAACCGAAGGAGGTCCATATGGCCGATCGCGTATCCGCCTCGATCATCGTCGGAGGCACGCTCAACGCCGCCGAGTTCGACGAGCTGGTCGACATCATCGCAAGCGAGCGACTCGCCATCGAATGGGACGGCGAGCCTTTCGAAGCGCATCATCATGTCGCGGGTGAGCCGCGCAGCCTCTTCGCCCATGAGGTGGCCGGCGGCAGCTTCGACGATCTCGAAAGCTGGTGCCTTTCCCATCGATTGCCCTTCGTTCGATGGTGCGGCGGCTATTCCGGCCAGTGGGGACCTGAACGCGTCGTTTCGACCGGCGACGAGCGCATCACGTCCTACGCGGTCACCGAGGATGACGAGGTCGTCATCAGCCGAAGCAAGATCGAGATGCTCGGCTCGTTCGAGGCCGTCCTCGCGCATTTCGATACTGCCGAATTCACCGTGCCGCCGCTCGTCGTCCGCGGTGTCGATGCCGACAACCCCGCCAGCCACGGAGGCCGTCATGTCCAATAGCTATACCAAGGCCGCGTTCGGCATTGCGGTCACCAGCGCTGAGGCCGATCTTCTTCACCGCGTCGTCGGCGCGATCGAGATGATCGACGATGCCGAGATAGGCCTCGACGTGCTCGAGGCCCACTATCGCGACCTGGGCGCGGACTTCGCCGCGCTCTTCCCGCGCACGCCGGAGAGCCCGTTCGACGGGCTGCTCGACCTCTTCCGGGACGAAAATTATCCGAGCCTAGATTTCGACATCGACTTCGCCGGGCCCGATGCGGACGGCGTGGTCGTGGTCTTCTTATCGGGCGAGCAGTTCGGCGTGGAGACCGCGGCCAAGCTCATCCAGCGCTGCGCCCCGTCGGCATTGCCGTTCGGTTTCGAGTGGGCGTCGGATTGCGACAGACTGCGCGCCGGCGAGTTTGGCGGCGGCTATGTCGCGATAACCGCCGACACGATCGAATATGGCCACACCTCGCTGATGCTCGATCGTGCCATCGCCCGGGCGAGCGACGAAGGCGCGGACGGTTTTGTCCTTGCCACGCGCAACGGCGAACCCGGCCTCAGCTTCTGGAACAATGAGGACGGCTTCGGCAGCCTTGCGCGGGCGACCGTGTTCAGCGAGACCGAGGCCGCGAAGTTCGACCTTCCGATCGCGGACGATCAGCCCGAATGGCTGGCGATGCCAGCGCCGCTGCGTCTCTGAGGGGCAGCGGGAAGTCCTTTGCGCAGCGCACGCATCCCGATAGCTTGTCATCCGGGAGCCCGCCGATGACTTCGATCCAGACCGACTATGATTCCGCGCGCGCGGCGCTGACGCGCCTGATCCCAATCGCGATGAGCGACACCGGCCAGGCGCGCCGCGTCGCGAACTTCCTGATGGCTTGGTGGAATGGCCCCGATCTCGGCCATTTCGAGATTGCCGATCTCTTCGGCCTCGATATCGCCATCGCCAACGACATCACCAGCGTTATCGGCTTCCTCGGGCAGAACGACCGCGGCGCCGTCTACATCGATAGCTTGGGCTTTGCCGAGGAGATGCAGGACATCATCGCCCTTTGGCGTCCTTCGCTCGCGCGAAAGTCCTGACTCCCGTTCCACTCGGTCAGTGACACGATCCCGACGGCGCCGAAGTGGCGCTTGTCGGAGCGGCGCTGACGCGCCTTACTCGGCCGAACGGCCGAGGAGAGGAGGGGGTCAGAGAAGGTGTTCGGACAAGGGGTTCGAGCGAACTTTCTCAGGAGACCACCCATGAACATCGGCACCATCACCCAGAACGCCAGCGGCACCTACACCGGCAAGATCTCGACGCTGACCGTCGCGATCGTGATCGCGCTGCGCACCGTCCACTCCGCCAATCCCCGCGCGCCCAAGTTCGAGATCCTCGCGCTCTCGGCTGCCCGCCAGTGGGTTCAGGTCGGCGCGCTGTTCGAACTCTCGTCCAACTCGACCGGCGAGACCTTCCTCAACGGCAAGATCGAGGATCCGAGCCTCGACAAGCCGCTCTACATCTCGGCCTTCCGCCAGGAGGACGGCTCCTACAACATCGTCTGGTCGCGTCCGACGCGCCGCCGCGATGCGCCCACCGACACGGTCGCGGCCGACGACGGCCTGCCGCCGCTGCCGGGCGCGGGCGAGCCGGCGGCGCCGGCAGGCACGGACGGGCTCGGCGAATCCTCGGCCGATGGCGCGTTCGGCGGAGAGCCCGCCTCCGGTGGCGAGCCCGCTTCCGGCGGCCGTCGCCGCCGCCAGCCCGAGATGGCCGACTGACCTCACGCCGTGCGCCTCATCGGGCGCACGGATCACCAGGGCTCGCTTCGCTCCCCCCGGCGAAGCGGGCCCTTTTTTCTGTTTCCGGCTATAGGCCGGACACCGATCTTCGGTAGAATCCGGGAAGCCGCGGACACGCGGTCAGCAAGGAGTGCCGATGGCGGCCGATGATCAACCCGTTTCCTGGACCGGCCGCTTCACCGACCTCGGGCGGGACGATCAACGAGCGCTTGCAGCGCTTGTGAAAGACGGCGGGGCGATCCCCGACACGATCGAACGTATCCTGCCGCGGCTCGGCCGAAGCCACCGCGTGGAACTGCTTCGCGAGCCCGGGACCAATCGCATCGTCGGTGCCGGCGTCCTCAAAGACCCGTCCACAAACTATCGTTGCAAGAAGTTCGCCGAGGCCGGCGTGGCAATCGATGGCTATGAGGATGCCCCGGAACTTGGCTACATCGTCGTGGCAAAGGACATGGAAGGGCAGGGCCTCGGGGAGCGCCTCGTTCGCGCCGTGGCCGATCCGCTCACCAAAGCCTGCTTCGCCACGACCGACAATCCCAGGATGCACGGGAAGCTGAGCCGGGCGGGCTTCTCGCGCCAAGGCCAGGACTGGCAAGGCGCCAGAGGGAACCTCTCGCTCTGGACGCGACCTGCCCGATAGTCAGCCGCCGTCCTTGAATTTATCCGGAAACTCCGTATATTCCGGGCAGGAGAATCGCCATGCCCCAGACCGCCAGTTCCGTCGAGGTCTCGAAATCCTTCGGCCGCTTCAGCCGCCAGGCCCTCGAGAGCCCGCTGACCATCACCCATCATGGGCATGAAAGCCTCGTGCTTCTGTCGCATGCCGAATATCAGCGGCTCAAGAGCCGTGATCGTCAGGTCTACACGCTCGACAACATCCCGGACGAGATTGCCGAGGGCGTGCGCGCCGCGCGAGCGCCTGCCGAGGCAGCCGCGTTCGATAACGAGGTCGAGTCCTGACGCGTGAAAATACCTGAACCGGTTCCAGGCCTCGTCATCCGCTACGCCTATCTCTGGAGCCACGAAGCCAAGGCCGGCCACGAAGAGGGCAGCAAGGACCGCCCCTGCGCCATCCTCCTGACCGCAACCACCAAGGCCGGCGCAAGAATGGTCACCGTCCTTCCGGTGACGCACATGCCCCCGGCTGACCCTAAACTCGCGGTGGAGATCCCGGCGGCCACGAAGGCGCGCCTTGGCCTCGACGACGAGCGATCATGGGTGATCCTCACCGAACTCAACCACTTCCAATGGCCCGGCCCCGACCTGCGTCCAGCGCCCGGCGATCCGGCCGGCGACGTCGCATACGGCGTGCTCCCGGCCAGCCTCTACGAGACCATTCGCACGCGTTGGCTTGCCGCCTACGACGCTGGCAAGATCGCCCAGGTTAAGCGGACCTCCTGACCCATTGCGCCGCCAGACGCGTCCAATGAGATGACGCTGCATTTGCCGGTCAATCGCCGATCGGCCCCGCATCGACGTGGTGGGTCCCCGTCATCCTTTGGTGCCAGCGCCTTTCCGTCGCCGGTTCCTGACACCTGCGGCGAGACGGCCGCGTCCCACAACCCCATCCGCTCGCCCGTGTTGCCGCTACGCGGCTGCCCGCGCCAGCTCGCTCCCGGGGTTTCCCTCCGCGCTTCGCGCTCCGGTGTCGGCCGCGCCCGCACGCCGCTCTTCGGTGTCACCGGCGGAAAGGCCGCCGCAGCATCGGAAGGAGCAGTCCCATGAACAACGTCAACATCACCGGCCGGGTCGCCAAGGACCCCGAGACGCGCGGCACCGTCACCACCCTCATCGTCGCGACCGATCGCGTGAAGCTCAGGGACGGCAAGACCTATGTCGACGAGGCCACCGGCTACACCGCCAAGGAAACCGAGTTTCACAAGATCACCTGCTTCAACGGTCTCGGCCGTGCCGCCGCGATCCGGGAGAAGGGCAACGTGGTCGCGATCACCGGCCGCCTGCATTATTCGAGCTGGGAGGACCGCGACGGCGTGACGCGCTACGGCTGCGAGATCATCGCCGACAAGATCGACTTCTTCTGAAGCGCAACGGAGCGGCGCTCACGCGCCGCTCTGTCCGCCTGTGTTCAGGCCGGAAGCCGCATCGCCGGCGCCGGGATCGTCGGCGTCAGCAGGTCGGCCACGCTCTGCGTGAAACCCAGCGCCAGCACCACCTCGTCGCGCGACAGGGTGAAGCTGCGCGCCAAGCCGTCGACCAGCAGATCCTTGAACCGCGCGGCGAGTGCCTCCGCGGCGTCCCGGATCATGGCCTCGTCCATCGCCAATCTCATGACGCTCTCCATGCATCGTGATCCTGCGCCCCGACTCCGTATAGCATTTTTCGTGCCGCCGGCGGACCGACAATCGATCGATCGATGTCAGTCGAGCTGGCCCGGGTAGTTCTGGCGGCGGCCCGCCTCGAGATTGCGCACCATGTTGTCGACACCGATCTCGAAGAACTCGGCGAAATGGAAATTGGCGTGCTCCCTGAGCTTCCACTGGTGCTCCGAGATCACGGCGATCACAGCATTGGCGAGCGCGATAACCGCAGACCCTTCAAGCGGATAATCCTCGTAGATTCGCCCCGGATCGAGGAAATACTTCTTGTCCAGGTGCGCGAAGAACCGGTCCCGGCGGCCCATGATCGCCGCGATCGTCGGCCGATGACTCTCGAGCGCCGCGACCTGCGCGTCGAGCACATCGGCGGGTGGTGTGCCCGCCTTCCAGGCGATGTTTTCCCGGTTCTTCCGACAGAACTCCAGAAACGCAAACACGCTGCCCTCCGCCCGGCGGGGATCCTCGAGCAGCCGCGCGACGGCCAGGTGGAGGTCGGTCTCGGCCGACAGCATCAATGGATAGAGGATCGGCTCGATCGTCCAGAGGCGATCGCCATGGATTTCATGCTGCCGGAGCAGCTGCGCATAGACGCCGAGCTTGGCGGCCAGGCCGGGTGGCTCGGTCCCGTGCAGCAGCGTCGCATAGCGCGACAATCGCTCCTCATAGTTCGCCTGGATCAGGGCCTTCACGCGCACTCCGCAGGTTCGTCAAAGACGCTGCTTGCCAGATTTGCCCGCCGCCTGCGACCTGCCGTCGTCGCGCTGTCATCAACCGCCAATGGTTCGACGCATCCCACCCTGCGGGCGGGACCGGCGCTCTACTCGCTGTCGCTCCCGGAGCCCCGTCTCCGCCGGGTCTCCGCCCTTACGGGTGACGATCACCCTGCGGGGAGCGTGAGGAGAGGTGGTGACCAAAAAATCTCTCTCTCTGAATTCCTAGTTGTGACGTGCGGGGATCCGAGCCCGTCAAGGATGAGCGGTTCCCCCAATTTCACGCACCCTGCGCTGCGCTCCGGGCCCGAGAAAATCGGCTCCCCCGCTCCCCGCTTCGCGGCGTTAACCGGGATCCGACTGGCGCCGGCTTCCCGGTTAACGTCCCTGACCGGCACGACCGCCGCACGTCGAATGAGAAGCCTCATCGAATGGATGAGATTCCAAGGAGGCTATCATGCAGACCAGTTTCACCAACTTCGCCGACCTCGCCAGCCACATTGCCGCCGCGCGCGAAAACGAGGACCTGACCCAGACCTACGAAGGCGCTTTCATCGAGCATAGCGAGATGGCCAAGCTCAGCATCGTCGAGGCGCCGGAAGCGCTGGACATGCCCGACCCCGAGCAAGTCCGGGCCGCCGTCGAGATGATGATGCAGACGATGTTCGATGTGCTGCGCGACACGCGCATGGAGGCCTTCGCGACCGATCTCGCCTGGGGTTTCGCGAACAGCTTCCACGTCGTGGCGAAGCGGATCGAGGGCCGGGAGGACGACGCGGCCAAGAAGCTCGGCGACCTCGCCCGCGCCTACGACCCCTCCGAGATCTACGCGACCGAACTGGAGGACACGCAGCTCCTGTGTCAGACGCTGCAAGGTTGCCGGGAAGCGATGGAATGCATGCGCGACCATGCCGCCGAAGTATATCGCGTCGAAACCGGCAAGCCCTTCTCGCCGGTCCGGGGAAGCAGGGTGTCGAGCGCGCTCAACGCATCGATGATCGACGCCCGCGACTATCTCGCCTCACGCGCCCGCGAGCGCCGCGAACAGTTCGCGCCCGAAGGACCTGTGGTGGCCTTCTCGGGCGGTCAGGTCTGGGAAGACGGCGACCTGCTCTGGAAGGGTCTCGACAGCATCAAGGCGCGCATCCCGGAGATGATCCTCGCGACGACCGCGCAGGCCAAGGGGTGCGATGCCGTGGCGCACGCATGGGCCGCCTCGCGCGGCGTAAAGGTAATCCAGTTCCGCCTCGATCGCAGCCAGGGCAACCGCGCCGCCTTCGTCCGCAACGACCGCATCCTCAACCTCAAGCCGGTCGAAGCGGTC
The DNA here is from genome assembly GCA_016937575.1 of Roseomonas aeriglobus. Taxonomy (NCBI): domain Bacteria; kingdom Pseudomonadati; phylum Pseudomonadota; class Alphaproteobacteria; order Acetobacterales; family Roseomonadaceae; genus Muricoccus; species Muricoccus aeriglobus. The sequence continues at coordinate 226,332 of JAFHKN010000005.1, forward strand.
ATCTGCGAAGGCTCGGGCATCCAGCAGAATCTCGCCCAGAAGCTGCGGCAGGCGGGTGTTCCGCTGCACATCGTCCGCCTCACCCAGCAGCGGGGCCAACGCGCCGCCTGAGGCGCTTGTCCGAGAGGCTCCGGCGTAAGCCGGGGCCTCTCTTCCTTTCTTGCGTCGACAAGCGGCGCTCAGGGGCATCGAGCCCCTTCGCGCCGCGAGACTGAGCGCCTGCGCGCTCGCTCCGGCATCCCGCCGCTGGCGGAAAAGGAGAGGGGGAGGATCGGCTGCGGTTCAACAAGGGAGGACGAGATGTCCATCACGTTCCGTATCGCGACGGCGGCCGATGACCAGCCGGGTCCGCGAGCCACCATCAACGCCCGGCAACTCGCCGCCTTCCGGACTTTCCTTCGCGAGGAAAGCGCCCGCTGCAGAGCCGTTCTGCTCGACCCCGACGCGCCCGAGGACGAGTATCTTTCCTATCACTTCGAAGCACGCGTCTGCCCACTCGCGCTGGCCGCGATCGCGAGGATTTTCGACTTCGACGCGAACGTCATCAGCGTCGTCGAAGAGGCCCAGTTCCGATGCCGCCGGGTCAGCGTATGGCGGGACGAGGGGGCAGCAACGATCGCCATGCGGGTCGCTCTCACCTCCGATCGGGGCCTCGAACTCGATCTCGCCTCGGGCAACGCCGCTGTCCTGCTTGAGAGCCTCGGACTGGCGCCGGACAGCATCGGCGAAATACCCATAGATGCCGTCCGCGTGCGGCTTGCCAACCCGGCCGTCCGGCGCCGTGCGGAGGAGGAGGGGATCACCCCGTATCTTGATCGGCTCGACCAGCTCATCGGCCTGGCCGACGCCGACGACACTTCGCGGCTGGAATGGGCATAGCCTCCGCCCGTTCCCGCCGCCGAAGGAGGGCGCGTCACCTCGCATGGCGCGCCCTTTTTTGCCGCTCAGGCTTGCGCCGAATTGCCGGGCGCGGGCTTCAGGAGGGCATCGATCGCGCGTTGCAGATGAAGCGACGCCTCGTCCTCGCCGATCGCGCCGAGATACTCGCGCGCCTGACGCATCAGCGCCAAGGCGAGCGCCCGTGTCACGCCCGGATCCTTCTCGTTGAGGTCCATATCGCATTCCGGAGCGCGACCATCATCGGAGCAACTTGGGCGCTCTCGCCAAGCAACTCCCGCGCTGGGGCGCGGGAGCCGGGGCTGGTAACACGTCGAGACATGCGCCTACGCTTTTAGTGCCGAGGCACCTGGACATATGCGCAGGCACCCCGGCGTGAAACCACACCGAGTTGCCTTTCTCGACGGGATTACCAGTCCCGGCGCCACGGCCTTCGCAGCGCAGCGCGGGAACTAACACAGACCATCCGCGACACCAAGGCACAGCGGCCATGCCCTACTGCCACTGCGACGGGCACCCCTGATCAGCCCTTGGGCGGGGTCGCGCGCCCGGCTCCTCTTCTCTCCCTCCGCCAAAACGGCGGCGTCTCGAACGAAAGGGCGCTCGAGCGCTCAATCCCCTCGCACCTGGAGCGCAACCATGACCGTATCCGCAACCCACGCTGCCGTCGCCGCCATCGCATCGATCGACCGCGAAACGGCTCGGCTGCGGCGCCTCCTCAACCACCGAGAAACCTTTCTCTCCGGAATCGATCGCGCCGCCCTCACGACCGCCGAAAACGCCCGGATCGCGGAGCGGGAAGCGGCCCTGTCGCTGGAGCTTCGGCTCCGCGAGATTGAAGGGGACGCGCTCCTCTGGAGGCTGTTCCATGACGGCATGGAATAGCGAAGGCTGCCAGACGCAGGCTCGCTCGCGTGACGCGCGGACCCGCCGGCCCGCACGCCGCTACGCCTCGGCCTGGTCCTCCGACCGAGAGGAAACATCTCTCACAGTCTTCCCATTCTGTCGGCCGGGCGAGGCCGCCTCAAGGACGGCGGGGCCCCACCATTTTCTCCGGCGGATCGAGCGCAGCGCTCCCCCCTCGACACCGGTGGCCGCCGAAGAAAATCGTGACCCCCACCGCCGCTGCGCGGTCGCCGGCAAGCCGGCGATCCTTGACCCGACCTCACCCGCCCGACGCGCCTTCCCCTGTCATTCAAGACAGACAGGAGCATAGCCATGCAGACGATCACCAACACCGCCGCCGCCCACAACAACGCCTACTTCGCAGCGGTCGCCAACGCGGAACGCCGGGCGCTTCACAGCTTCTTCGATCAACATGTCATCGAGGACGAAGAGCAGGGGTATCTCGCCATCGACGAGGGCGATTACGGGAACCTGACGCCGGCGATGATCGACCGGATCGTCTACACCGCGCCGGGCGGGGTCCTCGACGAATTCTGAGACCGACAAAAAGGGGAGGCGCGCGCGTCGCCTCTCCCCTTTTTTTGCTGGAAGGAATACGGGCATAGGGGGCATCGAACCCCCTATGCCCGTGCCGCGGCGCTGCCGCGGCAGGCTGGGTTCAGGCCCTCAGCCGCTTTTCAACCTCGTCGATTCCGAGCGATTTTACCCGCTCGACGATCGCGGTCAGCCGCCTGATTTCAAGCTTCAGCAGGCCCGCTTTTTCCACCGCCGTTATGGCCTGCTCGCGCTCTCGCTCTTCGAGCTTTCGGCGCCGTTCCTCCAATCGCTGTGCATCCGCTTCGAACGCTGCGCGCTCCTGTTCCAGTGTCTTTGCCATAGGTGCCTCTGTTCAAGGCTGATCGGGCTATGAACAGTCCGACCATAGCGGGAGAGCCTCCGCCCCGGAAGGAGAAGAATGGTGCGGGGGCGCATCGGGCTTCACGCCCGATGACGGCTCTATTCGCTAGGGCTGCCGCACCCCGTTGGGGCCCGGCAACCCAACCTCACGGAGCCAAGGCAAGCGCCTTGTCTCCGCCCATTCGGGTGACGATCCTCGCCTGACCAAGGCGCCCGCTGGTGGCCCCTGACTTCGCGCGGGTCGATTCTCGCCGTTCCGCCTGCCGGCGGACCTCTGCCCAGCCGGACCCGGCTACGGGCCATTTCCAACGACCTCCGGACAGGTCCGGGACCATATAGCGGTCTCTTGGGATATGCGCACACCCTACGCACCTGAAGGTGCAGGATTCCCGTGTTCCCTCAATAGCTTAGGGCGACCGGAGAGCGTGCCACGGCGTGGGACGTTCGCGAGGGAGTCTGTTTATCCCAAGCTTTCAGTGACTTAGCCGTGCCACGTGGTGCCACGCGCTCTGTGTTCCCCATTTCTCTTTGCCGCCCACCGCGCGATCGGTTATATCTCCACACGCTTTCTCAGGTCCCCACCAGCCTCTCTGCTAGGAGGCTGGTTTGTCCTCGACGACACGGCACTGCACGGTCCGGCTCGACCGCCAGCAGTATGATCGCATTCTGGCCCTCGCGACGGACCAGGAATGCAAGCCCTCCGAGATCATCCGGGCGGCAGTCGATGCCTATCTCGGCACGGCGAGCGTCATCACGTCCAGCCACCGCCGATTGGCGCGGATCAGCGAGTTCATGCAGCTCGCGCTCGACGTCATCATCAGCGAGCAATATCCCGAATTCCGCGAGCGGATCATCGCCAATGCGGACAAGCGCCTGGAGCAATACCATGGCGCGTAAGGACATCCGCACCGATGGCCGCGCCATACCCCTGACCCATCATTCGGCGCGGGGCAAAGTCCATCGCAACGCCGGCAATTTCACGCGCGGAAGCCAGCTTCTCACCCACGAGATGCTGATGTGGTTCTCGGGCGCGAAGCTGCCCTTCATCCTGTGGTTCTTCGCCTTCCTCGCGGCCTGGTTCATCATCTTATCGCTCAAGCTCGACGAGCACGGCTTCCAGCTCGTCTGCATGAAGCTCTACGCGATGCTTTGGGACTGGGTCGGACTGGACCCTGCCAAGCGGGTCAACGTCACCCTCCCCAACGGCGAAATCCACCGCACGATCATGGCGGTCGTGCAGTATATGCCCGAGGTCCAGAGGGCCTGGAGTGTGGCCGTGCGGGGCCTGCTCGGCGCCATCCTCGTCTCCGTCTTTCTCACGATCCCGCTGACCATCTGGTTCGTCGATATTTCGCGGCGTCGGGGCCGGTCGATCCTGCAGGAGCGACACGAGCGGGGCGCCATGCTAGTCGAGCGCGAACTGCTTCTCGCGGAGGTGTCCCAACACAACCAGGCGGCGTTCGAAAAGGAAGCCCGGGAGTGCCTGCCCGACCTCTCGCCGCGGCAGGTGCTGCAACTGCCCTTTGCGGCGCGCAAGGCCGCCGGGATCCACCATCCCTACATACTCGCCGGCATCCCGTTCCCGCACCGGATGGAACAGTCGCACACGATGCTGGTCGGCACCACCGGGTCGGGCAAGACGACCGAGCTGCGCAGCCTCGTCAAGCAGATGCGCGAGCGTCAGGACAGCGCCGTCATCTTTGATCTCACCGGTGCCTATGTCGAGGCATTCTATGACCCCGAGCGCGATACGATCCTCAATCCGATGGACCGGCGCTGCCCGGCATGGTCGATCTTTTCGGACTGCTGCACCCACAGTGAGTTTACCGCCGCCGCTGCGGCCCTGATCCCGTCGGACGGCGGCTCCTCAGAACCGTTCTGGGCGCTCGCGGCGCGAACTCTCTTCATCGAAATGTGCGTCCGCCTGCAGGAGCGTGGTGAGACCACCAATCTCGCGCTGTCGGAACATCTGATGACGGCCGATCTAAAGCGCGTTCACCGCTACCTTCAGAACACCATCGCCGACCCTCTGACGGCCCCGGAAGCCGCCCGCATGGCGGAGTCGATCCGCGCCGTCTTCAACACGAACGCGCAGGTCCTCCGCTTCCTGCCAGACGAGGGTCCGCGCTTCTCGATCCGCGAATGGATCACGGGTGAGAAGAAGCCAGGCTCCATCCTTTTCATCACCTCAAATTACGTCGACATGCCGATGAACCGGGCGCTGCTGACGCTCTGGATGGACCTCGCCATCAACCGGCTCATGACCATGCCGCGCACGCGGTCGCTGCGCACCTGGTTCATGTTCGACGAGCTCGGCGCACTTCACCGGCTGCCAGCCATCGAGAATGGCCTTCAGACGGCCCGCGCCTTCGGCGGCGCAATGATCCTCGGCATCCACAGCTTCGAAAAGCTGGTCGAGGTCTATGGCGAGCAGGGCGCCCGCAATCTCGCCTCGCTTGCCCGCTCCAAGCTCATCCTCGCGACCGCCGATCTCGACACCGCCGAGCAGTGCGCCCGCTATATCGGCAACCGCGAAGTCCGCCAGATGGATGAGGCCTACAGCTACGGCTACAACAACACGCGCGACGCCTCGACGCTGACTCCGCGCAAGCAGGTCGAACCGCTCGTGATCGCCGACGACATCACGAACCTGCCCTCGATGCATGGCTTCGTGAAGTTCCCCGACGGCTTCCCGGCCGCTCGGATCAAGCTCGTCTGGAAGGACTATCCCCAGGTCGCGGACGGCTTCCTGCCCCGCCCCGACATGAAGCCGGTGCGATCGAAGCGCGGAGAGGAAGTGTTCGACGGAGAAGGGGGTGGTGAAGCCGGTGGGCGTGATGGTGCCGGCCAGGTGATCCAGGAGGTGGTAGAGCCGGTCAACGTGGCGAAGGAAATGGCCGCGCGCATCCTGTCTGCCGAGGTCGATGCGGAGAAGGAATCGACCAGCAAGGGGGTTCACGAAAACAACGCCGACCGCGACGGACAGGCACCCCGTCAACATGCGGCCGACATCGCACAGACTGCGCGCGCGGCAGCAGAGCAGGAGGCAGCGCAGGCCCGAGAACGTGATGATCGAAAGGACGGTCGCAGCCATCACAGCGCGCCGCGGGTCGAGGATCAGACGATCGTCGAGCTACGCCAGGATTTCTCCGCCGGCCGCGAGCCTGACGGCATGGACATGGGGATCTAGCCAGTGCTCTCGGTCGCCTCCGTCCGTTCCGCCTCCGGCGCCGCCGGCTACTTCGCCAAGGACGACTATTACACCGTCGACGACAGCTCGGAGGTCAGTGCCTGGGGCGGCGAGGGCGCCTCCGACCTGGGCTTGTCCGGCGAGGTGGCGAAGGATGCCTTCGAAGGCATCCTGAACGGTATTCTGCCGAGCGGGGAGGGCGTGGCACAGGTCGAGAACCGGCGATCGGGCGTCGACCTCACCTTCTCGGCTCCGAAGTCGGTGTCGCTGCTCGCCTATGTCACCGGCGACAAGCGGATCCTCGGCGAGAACGGCGCCAACATGAAGGCGGTCGCGCGGGCGATGGCCTGGGTCGAGAAGAACCTCGCCGAAGGGCGCAAGGACGTGGAAGGGCGCAAGGTTCCGGTGCAGACCGGCAACCTCGTCTTCGCCTTGTTCCAGCATGACACGAGCCGCGCCCTCGATCCTCAGGCGCACGTCCACGCAGTAATCGCCAACCTGACCAAGATGCCCGACGGCAAATGGCAGGCGCTCCATGCCGACAAGATCTGGAGCAACAACACGGTGATCGGCTCGATCTACCACGCCTTCCTGCGCGAGGAGATGGAGAAGCTGGGCTACAGGCTAGAGCTCAAGGGCAAGCACGGGACGTTCGAGGTAGCCGGTGTCCCCAAGGCGGTGCTGGAGGCGTTCAGCCAGCGCCGCGAAGCCATTCTCGAGAAGGCGGCCGAGCTCGGCATTACCTCTCCCAAAGGGCGCGACAGCGTCACCACCAATACGCGCGATCCCAAGCTGAATGTTGAGGACCGCGACGGCCTCCGACGCGAGTGGATCGAGAAGGCGGCGGCCCTCGGCTTCGATGGCAAGGCCCTGCTCGAGGCGGCGCTTGCAAGATCCGAACAGCGCGAGCCGGGAAGCGCTCTCGAGCGCGGCTATCGCGCCGTCTCCGAGGCGCTTACGAACGCCTGGGAAAAGCTTGGCGACGTCCTCAAGCCGCACGATCCTCTCGTCGATCGGGGCCTGGCTCGGGTGACCCACTCGCCGGCAGAAGCTCGTGCGCAGCTGGCTGTTGCGTCCGCCGTGCGCATGCTTTCCGAGCGTGAAGCCGCCTTCAACGTCAACCAGCTCGGCAAGACCGCTCTGGATCTCGGTCTGAAGGGCGTCACGGTCGACCATGTCGAGCGGCGGATCGCTCAGCTTGTGGAACGCGGCCAGCTGATCGCGGGCGAGGCGCGCGTGGGCGACACCCGGCCCCGCATGGTGACCACGCAGGAGGCCCTCAGGACCGAGGAGCGCATTCTCAAGGCGGTGGAGCAGGGGAAGGGCGCTTCCACTCCGATGATTGCGGCCAGCGAGGCTCCCGAGCGCTTGCAGGCACATGCGGATCGCGAGCTCAACGCCGGGCAGCTCGCCGCCGCCACACTGATTGTCTCTTCGGAGGACCGGACGGTGGTGGTGCAGGGCATAGCCGGCGCCGGCAAGTCGACCATGCTGCAGTCCGTCGCGCGGGTCGCCGAGGCGGAGGGGCGGGCCGTCACGGGCCTCGCCTTCCAGAACAAGATGGTGGCGGACCTCGCAGAGGGCGCCGGAATCAAGTCCCAGACCATCGCCTCCTTCATTCTTGCCAACGAGCGGCACGTCACGAACCGGCAGGGCGACGCCTATGAGCAGGCGCGGGCCGTGTTCGGCGGCCAGATGCTCGTCGTCGACGAGACCTCGATGGTGTCGAGCGACGACATGCTGAAGCTCCATCAAATCTCGGCCGCGCTGGGCGTCGACAAACTCGTTCTCGTTGGCGACCGGCAGCAGCTCTCCTCGATCGATGCCGGAAAGTCGTTCGCGCTCATCCAGGCCGGCGGGGGAACCATGGCGCGCATGGACGAGAACATCCGCCAGCGCACCGATCAGCTGCGCACCGTCGCGGCCCTGGCCAATGTCGGCGAAGCGGGCAAGGCCATGAAGGTGCTTGGCGACAGCGTCATCGAGCACAATAGCCCGGCCTTGCACGCAGCCGAAATGTGGCTCGGACTCTCGAGCGCCGATCGGGAGTCGACGGCGGTGTTCGCGTCGGGCCGCGCCTCGCGCGCGATCATCAATCAACGCATTCAGGACGGGCTTGCGGCCGAGAAGACCGTGCGCGGCGAGGGGATTCACCTCACCGTCTACGAGCGGGTGAATACCACGCGCGAGGAGTTGCGGTACGCATCCACCTACCGGCCCGGACAAACCCTCGAGGTAGGCAGGGGAGGCGGTCAGGACGTCGGCCTCGCCGCCGGCCGCTACGACGTCGACAAGGTCCACCCCAACGGCAAGGTCGATCTTCTCGACGGTCGCCGGCGCATCCGGTTCGACCCACAGAAACTCTCGCCAACCGAGAAGCGCGACCGCCTTCAGCTCAGCGAGAAGAAAGATCTTCATCTGCGCGAAGGCGATCGCATTCGCTGGACCGCCAACGACAAGGGGAGGGGGCTCCACAACGCCGCCCTCGCACGCGTCCTCACCATCGATGCGAGCGGCGTCACCGTCGAAACCGCGAGCAAGGAGCGGCTGACGCTCGACCTGGGCGATCCGATGCTGTCGCGGCTCGACCTCGCTTACTCGCTGAACATGCACATGGCGCAGGGCATCACCACCGACAAGGCGATCACCGTCATGTCGAGCCAGGAGCGCAACCTGTCCAACCAGCGCCTGTTCAACGTCGGCGTCACCCGCGTTCGCGACGAAATGACGATGGTGGTGGACGATAAAGCGAAGCTCGAGCGCCAGCTCGACAACAACCCCGGAAACAAGACCTCGGCGCTCGAAACGGTGGGTCGGCTCGACGTCGACCGGGAACGCGGCACGGGCACCAGCCCGCGCGAAAAATTCGATCCCGGCCCTGTCGATCTGTCGGACTTGCCGCCTTTGCCAGGCGACCCGCCGCTTCCGACTGCCGGGAAGGGCCAGGCTGCGTCTGCACCGGGCGATCCCCTCAAATCACCGCCCGAGCTCAAGCCCGACCGCAGCGACGTGCTGCCGCCGCTGCCGGAACGCAGCCTGGGGCTCGATCTGTGACGACCGACCGGCCGGACCGCCGGATTGAAGGAGACGACGATGAGTGGATGGGATTTCGACGACGTCGGCAAGTTCGGCAGCGACAAGGCAGCCGAGGACTTCGCCAAGCGCAACAATGTGGATCCCCGCGACATCCGAACCCGCGACAAGGGCGATGGCGTTGAACTGGAGATCCGGCGCTCCAGTCTGGACCGGCGTGGGCTCAAGGACAGCGGCGAGGGGCGCCGCGACGGCTGGTAACCGGCAGACCGGCGCGGCCCCGGTTGTTGGCCGCGCCTTCCATTCCGAGGGGTGACGCAATGACACAACTGTTCGGATCGCCAATCGCGACCGTATTTCTTATCGTCTGCGCGGTCATTATACTTGCGCTGGTGAAAAGCGCGGCGGCACCGAGTGGACCGCCCGCGCCGGTGGCCAAGCGCTTTCTTACCGACCGCGAGCTGGCCATGCTCGCGGCGATCGAGCGCGCCCTGCCCGCACACCGCATCCACGCGCAGGTGGCAATGGGGGCTCTCCTGCAGGTTCCACGTCGGCTCGGGCGCAAGGTGTCCCCCGCTGATCGAAACAGCTTCTCGCAGAAGATCATCGACTTCGTAGTGCAGGACCGGGAGACTGGAACGATCGTCGCCTTGATCGAGGTCGACGACTATACCCATAACGCCGCGACCGACGCAAAGCGTGATGCGATGACATCGGGCGCTGGCTACACGACGATCCGCATCGCGGCAAAGACCAAGCCGACGCTGGCGAATGTCCGTGAGGCGCTCGCACCGTTGCTTCATTCGGATCGATCTGCGGGCGCGATCGCGGATCGGGGGGCGAACCATGCTTGAGACCCAGATCATACTGGCGATCTACGCCGCATCGCCGCTGTACCTCAGGGGTGATCTCGCCAGCCCGGCATGGGTGCGCCTACCGAGCATTCTAAAGCTTCCTGCCGGCCTTCGGCGGGACGTCCGCATCGGGACTATCGCCGGCCTCGCCCTCCTCGTCTGGGTGGAACTGGCCAGTCACTCGTCGGCGCTCGGAAGGGCCGAGTGCGCGGCGTGGTTGGCGGTGCTTGTCGAGTGCCCCGCCTTTCTGAAGATCGCGATGCACCGCGACCAAGGCGTCTACTATCAATCCAGCGTCGAAGGGGCTGCGTAGTGGCGATCGACGACCGCGACTATACGCGCGAGCGGTATCGCCAGCGGCAGAAGGTTGATCCCGGCAAGCTCCGCTGGGGCTTCGGCAAGGCAGCGAGGGACGCAAACGCGCCGAAGACGAAGTCAACGCCGCTTGGCAGCGCTTCGTTGAATCGACGGAAAATCTCGCGACGACTTCACGCCGCCATGGTCCAGCGCTGGCAACCGCGGCCACCACTCGGGGGGAGAACGGAACCCGTAATGGAACAGTGCGACCTCTTCGGCGAACCGCCGCCTCAATCCCAAGCGGAAGAAGTGACCAAGGTGCCCCTCTCCCCGCTCGCCGCGCCCTGCGCTTTCAGGAACCGATCGAACAAATCCTGCCAACGCCTCGCTCGCGATCCGATCAGGCTGGACGGGCGCACGCTGCACTATCACGGCCGGCTTCTCCTCCACTGTCCCTTGGTATGCTTCAATGGCGCCTCGGCCGAGGAAACCCGGGTCTATGCCGAGGCAGCAGAATGACGGCCAGCAGCCCTGTCCGGTTAACCGGCGTGGTGGACATGACGCCACGTGGGCTGATGCTGATCGAGGGAGACGGGATGCGCTGGCGGCTCGTTGGGGACGTGATCGCCGGACACCTGATCGGTAAGTCGGTCACCGTCGAGGGAATGATCATCGGGGCGGCCATCACGGCCTATTATCTGGCACCGGCGCCGGAGACTTCGCCATGCTGATCCGGGCGACCGCATTCCCATACCGTCGACCGGGGTGCCCGCATTGCGGCCATCTGATCAATCACTGGCCGCGCGACAGCAATCTCGAGAGCTGCCAGCTCTGCCTGCGCCCGATGATCCTCCTTCGACGGCCTACGGACTGGAACGGGCCGAAGCGGCTGCGCGGGCTGCTCGACATCGGATTTGCACTGTACGGCCTGCTCACGATCGGGCTCGTTGCGGTCTTCATCGTCACCGGGCTGTCACCTCACGGCTTTGCCAAGGCAATCTCGGTTCTGCTCTTCATCATCGGCACCGTATTGGCGACCGACGGCGTGCTCGGGCTCCGCTCCGGAATGGACAGGACGGGCAAGCGGCTTCGCGTGGGGCGATCGGCACGCGTCGTTGCCGGCGGGAAGCTCGCTGCGGGCGCGGCGGCGATCCTGCTTTTGTGCATCGGTCTCACCCTCTGAGTAAGGTGGTGCACGAGAGCTTGCGGCGCTTTGCACCAAAGTGGATGTTATCCGCCCGCGCTCAAAGCGGCGGCATCATCCATGACCGTGTCCGGATCGCCGAAGCGATAGGACGCCAATTCTTCGCAATCGCTCCTGCTGAGAGGACTCTTGCTGTAGGTGCCTCGAGCCCAGCTGCTTGTTGTGGTGTGCCTTTCCCCTAACCGCAGCATCTCGTCGTGCGGTGCGACGTACCAGACACCGCGGTCGGGGAACGCGATCCAGATGTCTCGGCCGATATATTTCTTATCGATGGTCCACCGGCCTTTGAGCTGCACCAGCTTGGTATCGCCAGTCGCCTCGTTCAACAGGATCAGGTCGATGCCATTGTCATAGACCGGCAGATAGGCGTTGTAGCCTTGATTGAGTGCGACGGTGACGAGCGCATTGCGGTTCACCACTTCGACAGCATCGCTGGTTAGCTTCATCATCCCTCCTGATACCGTTCGCCCACATGGTCCCGTGCTTTGTGGCAGCTATAACCAAGCCGATACCGGCGACTTCTGCGACGGCGCCTGCTGCACGGTAGAATATCGCAAAAAGCTGATTCAAGGTCTCTGCAATCAGGGGTAGTCATGCTCCGCTACCCGGGGGTGCCTATGCCGATCGTACAGAGATATTTTGAGTTGCGTGATGTGCTGCCGCTGCAAGGGCGGCCATGGATACCGCTCCGCCACGATGCCGATGTCGTGATCGACCCACCTGAGGCCGGTATCGTCGAGCTGCGGGAATATACGGGCATCGCCACTGCCGCGATCTTCGACACCCATCGATCAGAGGGCGACAAGGTCGTCTGGAGCGACTTGGGGGTCGGCGCACACCGGGGCGGCATGGAACCGTGGGGCTATCGCGCTTCCGACCTGTTCTATGGCAGGTCCACTCAGCCGATCGGTTCCAATCTCGTGATCGACCAGTATCTCGAGGACGAACACCTTCACATCTGGCACCTGCATCCCGACCTGGTCGTGGCCCTCCGCCTTCTACGTGAAGGTGATTGCTGGTTTCGACCGGAGGAGGGCTGGGCCGAGGTCGCGCGATTGAAACGAGATGCTGAGGACCGCCCGATCCTGCTTGAGATTAGGCCGGAGTTCCTTGGTGACTACCTCAGCGCCCGCGGCATGGCCCTGTATTGTTCGAGCTATCACCAGCGGACCGCCACCACCATCGACAAGCCTGTCTACAGCTGGCCAGGCGACGCTTTCGCCGAAGTCAGGGGCAGGGACGAGCGGGAGGGTCGAACCGGACCGGGGCGCTGGCCGACCCCCAGTGATCAGTACCGCACGATGGGCGCCATGTGGCGAACGGAATGGGTCCAGCCAAGCGGGCTGAGTACACGCATCCGGGGCGACAAGGATCCCCATACCACGAGCTTCATACTGGAGAGTGACGGCACCCGCAGGTCGGGCGATGGTCTGGCTGGGGTGTCGACATGGTTATATTTCGATCCCACCGTCGTCTCCACCTTGATGCGCCATCGCGGCGCGAGCCTGCATTGGTACAGCGCGGAAACCGGAGGCCTGGGCGCCAGCACCGGTGTCCACTTCGGGGTCAACCGGCTCGGCCTGATCACGGTCTTCGCAAAAGACATCGGAGCACTCGATCCTTGGGAGCAGCGGCTGTGGAGCGCTCATAACGTAACGCCCGACGGCGGCGTGGCAGAGGAGTTGTTCGCCGCTCAGATGGATGTGACACCGGCCAGTACGATCGCACCAGAATCGCAGCTGGCCGCGGCGCTTGCGGAGATCGACGCGGCTTTCAGCGGCAAATATGGCGTCCCGCTCCTCCGCGACGACCAGGCCGTGCCTCGGCTGTTGCGCCGCGCGCACCGCTTCCAGGCGGCTGAAGCAGACGGTTTGCTGGAGCTAGCCAAGGAGGTCACTCGCCTTTTCATGGAGCGGGTCGACGTCGATGCCGTCCTTGCGCCTCTCAACCTGCCCAAACCCAAGGATGGTCGGAAGCCGGGTTCGAATAAGGCGCTGGAGAAACTCCTCGGCAGTCTAATCCCTGGGAACGACGCGAGCACGATGATGGCGCCGCTCTTCGGGATCTACGATCTTCGGCTCGCCGACGCACATCTTGGTTCGAGCAACATCGCCAGCGGCAAGGAGCGGGCAGGGGTCGATGATACCGCGCCAGCAGCGATGCAAGGCCGTCAGCTGCTGGATACCTTCGTGGCTACGCTTCGCCAGATATCGGCGGCGATCGCCTAATCGGGAAGCATATCGACGATGGTCACTTCAGCAATTTTCGATCGCTCGACCCGGAAACGGCCGATCTTGCCACGAGCTGATCGATAACGCTGACCGGCAACGCTCAGCCTTCATGTCATTTATGAGCCTTTGGATGGGCTTCAACGGCTGGATGGAATCGGTGACCGGCGCGGACCATGACGCGGCCATGATCACCGCGATTGCCGAAAACCGGCGAGCTACCGATGCCTATGAAGAGCTGATGCAGGATGACGATTTTCAACGACGCGTGATGGCCTTCTCGCAATTATGGCCGGTGCTCAACGTCCGGGACGTGCGGCAGAAGCTCGGTCGTGATGCCTTCTGGGCGCAGGACCGCGACGAGCTTTTCGACCGCCGTCGACGCGTGGGCGTCCGGATGCAACCAGTGGGCTGGACAGACGGAGATGTCCCAACCTGGCCGCAGCTCTTACGGACCATATATTGCGTTCGCTGCAACCTGTTTCACGGTGCGAAATCGCCCCAGCACGGTCGCGATCGTGACTTGGTGCGGCGATCCGGTCGTATCCTGCGGATGTTCATCGAGCGTGGTCGCTGTTTCGAGTGGACGGACTAGGGCTGCCGCCGAGCCGATGCGCGGTCTGAAAAGGTCGTCCTCGGACGGGAGCTCGACACGATCGAACTCTTGACCCAAAGACAAGGATGGCAGAACATAAGGGGAACGCTCCGAGTCTTTGTTTTTATGCCTGCCGTCGATTCCCGCCTTGCGAACATAGCCCAGCTTCGCTCCATCGCGACACCCATCGCCGAGTACCGGACGATGCCCTTCGGGGTGCCCGAGCTTGACCAGCGGCTTGCCAGCGGGGGCTTGAGAGCGGGAGCGCTCCATGAGGCGACCGCGCATTCATGCTCGCTCGTTGACGATGCGGCGGTGACCCTGTTTTTGTGCGGTATAGCCGCTCGGGAAGCTGCAATCAGCGCAGGACCGGTCCTTTGGGCAAGCTGTCGCAGCGATCTGTACGCCCCGGCGTTGTCTCAGGCGGGGTTGTCCTCAGCTGCCGTCATTCACGCCCAGCCGCGCGATGATGCTGAGTTGCTCGCGGTGGTCGAAGATGCGATCCGAGACGGTACGCCTGCTGCCATCGTTGCCGAGGCTGAGAAGGTCTCGATGGTCGCCTCCCGCCGCCTTCAGCTTGCTGCAGCTGATGCCGACCTCCCGGTCCTGCTCCTGCGACGGCGGCGGCGCCGTGATCACGATCCGTTTGGCGAGCCATCGGCTGCCTGGACTCGCTGGCGGATCGCGAGCGCCCCTTCGGAGAGGCTCGGCGTCGCCGGTGTAGGACGGCCACGCTGGACGGTCGAACTCGCGCGCCAACGAGGTGGCGAGGCTTTTTCCCTGATCGTGGAGGGCAGCGATGAGACGGGTCGTCTCCGCGTTCCTGCCGCACTTGGCCATCGAACGGCTGAGACGGCAGGAACGGTCCGCCACGCGGCCGCCTAGTCGGCCGAGCCTCCAGCCACCCGTCGACGACGATCCCGGCGCTTGCTCCGTCCCGCGCGGGGGCGGCTGGCGGCCGGGTGCCCGGTGGGCCCGCAGCGGAATGCTCACGCGCGCGGACGTTGAGGCACAGATCGCGACCTTGCCACGGCATGCGCAGCCGCCTGCCCGCGAGCTGGGCCGTCGTTCGGAGGCCGCTCAGCATCCATTCAAAGCGCCGCCAGCGGCGAAACCGCAACAGACCGCACCTGTCGCGGAGGCGGTCGCTACCCCGCTGGCTCTCTTCGGGAAGGTTGGGCGACGAGAAGAGATCGTCGCGGCGTGCGCTGGCGCGCAAGCGCTCGGAATCCATGTCGGCATGGCCGCCACGCACGCGCGTGCGCTTGTGTCGGACCTGGACCTTCGTCCTGCCGAGCCGGAGGCCGATGCGGCGCTGCTCGATCGGCTCGCGCTTTTTGCAATTAGGCGATGGTCGCCGATCGCAGCGGTGTCGCCCCCCGATGGCCTGTGGATCGACCTCACCGGGTGCGAGCATCTCCATGGCGGCGAGTACCAGTTCTGTCAGAGACTGCTCGTCTTTTGCCGACGGGCGGGATTTACCGCTCGCGTGGCCGTCGCCGATACCCCCGGTGCGGCTCACGCAATCGCCCGGTTTGGCGCCGACGATCTCGCCTGCGTGACGCCGGGTACCACCACGGTCGCGCTCTCCTCGCTGCCGATCGCAGCACTCAGGCTCGACCCAACGGCGCTCAGTGCAGCGCGGCGCTTCGGCTTCGAGAGAGTAGCTGATCTCCTGCCGGTGGCGCGCGGTCCCCTGGCGCGGCGACTAGGCTTGCCGGCCATCACCCGGCTCGATCAGGCGCTTGGCTCGACTGCGGAGCCGATCACTCCGCGCGACGATCCATCCATCCCTGTGGTGGAGCGCCGCCTTCTGGAGCCGATCGGCACCGCCGAAGCGATCGAGCAGGTCATGGGCGATCTCCTGCGGGATCTCGGGGAGCTGCTGCAGGGGCGGGGGCTTGGCGTCCGCTCGCTCCGCCTTGCCGGCCTGCGGGTCGATGGCAGCGAACAGATCGTGGGCATCGGCACTTCGCGGCCGACACGCGAGGTGCCGCATCTTCTTCGACTGCTGAAGCTGCGCATCGAGCGCATCGACCCAGGCCTGGGTATCGAGCAGTTCTGGCTGGCAGCGCCCCACACGGAGCCTCTCGACGCGATTGATCTAGGGGCGGTGCTCGCAGGAGACACGCTCGTCCGCGACCCAGCTCGCTTGGTGGATGTGGTCGCTGGCCGTATCGGCAGCGGCTCGGTTTTTCGGATCGCTCCCGTTGAAAGTCATGTTCCGGAACGCGCGGTAGCACGCACGAACCCTGTCCATATTCCAGGCGACTGGCCCAAATGGCAGCGTCCGGTTCGACTGTTCGCTCGACCAGAGCCGCTATGGGGCGTCGTAGCACTCCTCCCCGATCAGCCGCCCCGCCGCTTCGAATGGCGCGGCACAGCTCACCGGGTCGTCGCCGGCGACGGACCCGAACGTGTCCATGGCGAATGGTGGCGGCGCGATGCGGAGGTCTGGGCCGTCAGGGACTATTATCGGGTCGAGGACGAAGATGGCGGCCGGTACTGGCTGTTCCGGCGCGGCGATGGGATGGACGACAACACTGGCGACCTTAGCTGGTGGATCCACGGCGTTTTCGCATGAGCGCCTATGTCGAGCTTCAGGTGCTGACGCACTTTTCCTTGCTGCGCGGCGCATCGAGCCCGGAGGAGCTATTTTCAGCCGCAGCCCTGCTCGGCTACCCCGCCCTCGGGATAGGTGACATCGGCACCGTAGGAGGCGTCGTGCGCGCCTGGGAGGCGCAGAAAGCGACCGGGGTGCGATCGATAGCGGGCACACGCGTCGATCTCTCCTGCGGTCGTCGCCTCATCCTCTATCCGACCGATAGACCAGCGTGGTCGCGCGTCACCAGGCTTTTGACCGTCGGGAAGAAGCGAGCGGGAAAGGGCGGGTGCCTCCTTCATTGGCATGACCTGCAGCCGTGGTCAGAGGGCGTCATCGCGATCCTCTTGCCGCACGAGGCTGACACAGAAAATCTGAGCAGCCTTGCCGACCTGAAGGCCATTTATGGTCGCAGGGCCTACATGGCGCTGTTTCAGCGTCGCCGTCCCGACGACGCGGTGCGGATTGACGCGCTTGCCCGTCAGGCGGGCGGTGCCGGCGTCCGTGCCGTCGTGACCGGCGACGTCCTCTATCACGCGCCTGAGGCTCGCCTCCTGCAGGATGTCGTGACTGCGGTTCGCGAGAAGTGCACCGTCGACGAGCTCGGCTACCGGCGGGAGGTGAATGCCGACCGAGCGCTCAAATCACCCGACGAAATGGCCCGGCGCTTTCGCGCCTACCCCGATGCGCTGCAGGCCAGCGTCGACATCGCGCGCGCTTGCACCTTCAGTCTGGACGAACTCGCTTATCAATACCCGCACGAGCGGGTGGTCGAGGGTCTCACGGCGCAAGAAGCCCTTGAGCAGATGGCGAACGATGCGGTCGACCGGCTGTTCGATGGTGATGTGCCGCAACCTTACCGCAGCCAGATCGACCACGAACTGCGGCTGATCCGTGAACTAGGTTACGCCCCCTACTTCCTGACCGTCCATGCGATCGTGCGTGAAGCGCGACGTCGCGGCATCCTCTGCCAGGGACGCGGGTCTGCGGCGAACAGCTGCGTGTGCTTCGTGCTGGGCATCACGTCGATCGACCCGATTAAGCACGAGTTACTCTTCGAGCGCTTCGTATCGGGCGAGCGCCGCGAACCGCCGGACATTGACGTCGATTTCGAACATGAGCGCCGTGAAGAAATTATTCAGTGGATCTACGAGACCTACGGCCGTGACCGCTCCGCTCTGACAGCCGTCGTTACCCGCTATCGCGCGCGCGGCGCGGTGCGCGATGTCGGCAAGGCGATGGGCCTGCCCGAAGATCTGACCGCCTCGCTTGCAGGCTTGGTCTGGGGTTGGTCGGCCGAAGGCGTGGGCGAGAAGCAGGTCGAAGAACTCAATTTGGATCTCGGAGATCGCCGGCTGCGCCTGACGCTCGATCTCGCGCGCAAGCTGATTGGTACGCCGCGCCATATGTCCCAGCATCCCGGCGGCTTCGTCCTCACGCATGACCGTCTCGACGACCTGGTACCTATCGAACCGGCCGCGATGGACGACCGGCAGATTATTGAATGGGACAAGGATGACATCGACGCCCTGAAATTCATGAAGGTCGACGTCCTCGGCTTGGGGATGCTTGGCTGCATGAACCGCGCCTTCAACCTTCTCGAGGAAGCGAAAGGTTGCCAGATCGGCCTTGCGGACCTGCAGGATGATGACCCTGCGGTGTTCGCTATGATCCAGAAGGCCGATACGCTTGGGACCTTTCAGATCGAAAGCCGCGCGCAGATGTCAATGCTGCGCGGATGAAGCCGCAGCGCTTCTACGATCTCGTCATACAGGTCGCGATCGTCCGGCCAGGGCCGATTCAGGGGGACATGGTGCATCCCTACTTCGGCGGCGCGAGGGTGCGGAAAGCCGGAATATCCCCGGCCCGAGCTGCGTGCGGTGCTGGAAAAAACGCTGGGGGTTCCGCTCTTTCAGGAACAGGCGATGAAGGTCGCTATCGTCGGCGCAGGCTTCACGGCCGCCGAGCGGACGCTTTGCGGCGGCTATGGCGACCTTCAAATTTACCGGCGGGGTCTCGCATTTCTCGGAGAAGCTGATCGAGGGGATGGTGGCGCGCGATTATCCGCGCGAATTTGCCGAGCGCACCTTCCGCCAGCTCGAAGGCTTCGGCTCCTACGGCTTTCCGGAGAGCCACGCCGCCTCCTTCGCGAAGATCGCCTATGCCTCGGCCTGGATGAAGCATCATCACCCTGACGTCTTTTGCGCCAGCCTGATGAACGCCCAGCCGATGGGCTTCTATGCGCCCGCGCAGATCGTTCGCGACGCACGCGATCACGGTGTGGAGGTCCGTCCGCCCTGCATCAACGCGAGCCGGTGGGACTGTACGCTGGAGCCCACGAACGGCCGCTATCTCGCGGTGCGGCTTGGACTGCGCCAGGTCCGCGGTCTTTCGAACGCAGACGGTGCGGCAATAGTCGGCGCGCGCTCGACCGCTCTGTTCGATTCTGTCGAGGACGTGTGCGCCGATCACGGGTCCAGCGGGCGGCTATCGAGAAGCTGGCAGACGCCGACGCCTACCACGCGTTCGGCGCCGATCGTCGCCAAGGGCTCTGGAAGGTGAAGGGCCTCGGCGAGGCACCTTTGCCGCTATTTGCGGCCGCTGACCGCGAAGCGCAGACCGTGAGCGCCGAGGGCCTCGAGCCGGCCGTCACCCTGCGGCCGCTAACGGATGGTCGCGAGGTGATCGAAGATTACCGCTCGCTCCAATTGTCACTGCGCGCCCATCCTCTCACATTCGTCCGCGACGAACTGGCGCGGCGAGGCGTGACCCGTTGCGCGGATCTCGCGAGCATCCGAGACGGTCGCCATGTCGAGGTCGCCGGCATCATCCTTGTTCGACAAAAACCTGGTTCGGCAAAGGGCGTCCTCTTCATCACGATTGAAGATGAGACAGGCATCGCGAATGGCATACTCTGGCCGGACCGGTTCGAGGCGCAGCGCCGAACCGTCATGTCGGCATCGATGATCGGCATGAAGGGCAGGGTCCAGAAAGAAAGGCGAGGTAATCCACGTCATCTGCGATCGGATCATCGATCACGGGGATCTGCTTCACCGAGTGGGCGAGCTGTCATTCCCGCACCGGACCGGTCGAGGCGATGGAGCTCGCCATGCCGGCGCCCCCGACCGCGGAGACAAGGGTTGGAAGCCCGAGCCACGCAACTGCTATTGGCCGCCTCACGCTGACGGCATGGATCCAAAGGAGGTCGTGCGGTTCAAGTCACACGATTTCCGCTGAGCTATGAGTGCCCTTCCGCGCCACCAGCGCGTCGTCATCGCCCTTTCCGTCCATATCCTTCGCTCCGCGACCGCACGATCCTCCGACACTCGCGTCGACGTCGTCGAGGTACGTTTGGCCTTGCGCTGCCTGCTTCAACACTGCCCGGAGCGCTGGCCTCTGGAATTTCTGGGACGCGGCGCCAGGCAATGACATCGGTCGCTCGCAGGGTGTGACCGCTGCCTTCGATGGAATCGTCCGCCAATTGCGCCAAGCGGGACCGCTACATGAGGTTCACCGCTCTGAAATAGTGGCCCCAAGTCGTTCCCAGCCGGAACACTTTGGCCGGTTCCCGGAAAAGTCTTTCCAACCACGTGGGGGGCGCTCCCACCACGCATGCGGTGCACGCATGCGCTCAGAATAAGCCACGGGATGCATCACCGGCCAGCGGCGATCCGGGCGCGGGTTAGAGCGTGGAGGAGATCGAGCATCTGGTGCAGCCGGGCGTCGCCTTCCTCGCTGGACCATGGCTCGACGAGATTGCCATGCATCACCGAGTTGCGAATCTCGTACCAAGTCTGCACGTGCGCCGCCTCCAGCGTGCCCGCCTTGCCGAGTTGGCGCATGAAGGCGACGACGCTGCGCTTGCTCACCATCCCAAGGTTGGAGAGCATTCGGCCGCGCAAGGCGGGGTCGTCCTTCCACGCCTCGATCTGCTTTTTCATTGACGCAAGAAGTTCATCGGAGAATTCTGGCCGTCTGTCGTCCTCGGTCATCAACTCGTTCGCCAGTGCCTCAGCCGCGCCGGCGAGCGTCAGCGTGAGCACCCAGCGCGAACCGAGCTGGGCTTCGGCGAGCTCATCGTAATAACGTGTCAGCGGATTCGCTTCGAAAGATCCGACCTTGACGATGAACGTAAGAATGTCGGCGTAGAGCTTCCAAAAGGCTTCCGCCCGTCCGTGTTCGATCGCGAAGGGCTGCAGCAAGCCGATCGCAGACGGCTCCCGATGGCGCGGCGATGGCCGCAGCCACACATGCGCAGTGCCGTCACCGAGGTTGCGCGCGACCATGCGCGGATAGACCGGCACGCCGAGAGGATACGCAGCGGCTCTGTCAGCCAATTCTCCAAGAACGGATGAGAGAGAACCCCGCCCGCGTCGGCAGTGATCCACAACGCCTGGCCTGACGGCTCATACGAAAAGGTGATGCTAGTTCGAGGACCTCAATCACGTGTTGGCCGGGCCCGCGGCTCGCCAAGATACGGCGCTCGCCGATGAATGCCGTGGTTGTCAGCGGCTCGCTCATCGGCAGGTCGATTGGCGGCACGAGCAACAGCTCGACATTGCTCCGCTTCGATACCCAGTAGCCTTTAGCCAGCGCGTGCAGTGCGTCGATTTCGCCGCTCAGCGGCCACCCGTTATTGTGGTCGGCGAAGAAGTCCACCTGGGTATAGCCGCCCACCATTCGACCCCGCGATAGTCCGTCGCAAACAGCGGAGGAGGTCACGGGCGTCATACGGCTGCGACTTCTGCCGGTTGAACACCTCCAGTGCCTGCCGCAAAATCTACCGAAGGCGCCGCATGCATATAGAACCGCATCTTGGTCGTGCTGACGATTTCGATGCGACCCGAACCCTTGAAGATCGCGCCTTCCTCGTCGCGCCCGAACAACGTCATTTGCGGGCACTCGATCGTTCGCGGCAGACCCGACAACATCTGTCGCCAGCTGTCGAGTGTATGGAGATCACGCTCGCTGGTTTCTTGGAGCGCGGCGGTCTCGGCCGGCTCCTCAACACGTAGCGCGTTGGCTATCCAATTGCGTAAGTTGTTTAAGAGCCGCATCCTCATCACCCTCTAGCCGCGCCCCGCCGTCAAAAATCCGTACCGCTCGCGGCACTTTACCTCGCTCGGTGAAGTGCCACGAGCGGTTAAAGTCTTTGTGGCCCTCCTGTGCGGGATTCACTTTGCCGGCACTCTGTGCTTGTAATGTTCCATGTTTCAGCCCGATCTCTTTTTCCCTTGAGGACTGTGCTCGGCCGGTGAAAGCCGGAGAGCCTACGCGCCCGCTTGACCTACCGGCCATTCTGGAGCGGCTGACGATCGTATGCGAGCGACCGCGTTACAGCTTCATGGTGCTCAACTTGATCGCCCAGGCGAGTGCTCAGACGGGATCGGCGGGACCGTACATCCGCGAGGGTGACCGCCGGATTCCCGTCCGGGATTGGCTATGCGACGCACTGGTTCCCGTCGCTCAGCGCGACCCCCGTCGTCTCGCGATCGCAGACAAGGTGCGACAAGACCTTGAGGCTAAGTGTGCCCTTCCGGTCGATCCGGTGGCGGCAAACAGGATCGTCGACGCTCAGGTTCGCAAGCGGGTTCGTCAGTCCGGCCGCACAAATGTCAGCCGCGCCGTTTCCGAGTTGTTTCGCGCCGGCTTCGTCAGGCGGCATTATCAGGGCTACCGGGTGGATCACCAAAATCGGGGCGCCCAGCGGCAAGCGGTTTACACGATCACCGAGGAAGCACGTCGGGCACTTCACGCCGGTCGGTGAAACACCCTCAATTACGGTTAAGGCCCAGCTCCCGGCTTTGTAGCTTCGCTTTCCAAAGCTGCTCTGCAGCGATGATCTCCTCGACGGTGGCGCTTGATCCTCACTTCGAGAATGCTGGCCTGATAGTCGCTCGGTCGCGACTTTTCAGACCCAGATTGCCGCCATGGCCATCTCGGATGTAGGTGAGCCAGCGGCCGAAGAAACCGCTCTCGCCTGTGGCCGAACCAACATATTGCTCGCGCGTGCGCGGGCAGGTCAGAAGGTAAACGCCCCGCGCCGCGGTAAGCGCGGCGATCCAGCCCTTTGGCAGTGCTTCCAGCGACGAGAGGTTGCCGATGAACCGCACATAACCTGGGAACGCTTCCTCCTGAAACGTGCGCTCAATTCGAGTATAGCCTTCGCCTGGCTACGGCACGCTGGATCCAACTCCGGGTTCCTGCGCCCCAGTCGATGGTCAAACGGCCGCTCATGTCCTCCAACGCGAATACGGAGGTTTGCGCATAGAGATCGAGCGGCCGGGTGCCGCCTTCGGTTGCGAGCTTGTGACGCAGCGGGTCGACAATGTCGTCGGGCGCACTCCCGATGAGCGAGATTTCGTAAAGTCCCACGAACAGGGTGGCTGCCGCGGGCGTCACGACGAAGCTCGCCCAATATCTTGCGGAAAGACGAGCGCGGTTCTGGCTCGTCTGAAGGCTTTGATACACGAAGCCCGCCCGATCGTCGCGCCAGAGCGAATAAGGCGTCCGGCCCGCAGAATGCGTTTGATGCCGCAGGAGACGAACGGAATCAGGGCTTATGCCCGCTTCGTCGAGGACCGCGTTGAAAGTCAGCGCCATATGTTCATAGTCTGCTTCTTGCCGGAATCTGCGGATGCTTGTGGAGCAGGGTGGTGGCGGCTTCAATGAGCCGATGCCGACGGCTCCGACCGACGGACAAAAAGATGAGCCTTGCGACCTACCGCCTGTCCGATGACCTCGCGCGACGACGAATGCTCTATCCCTCGACGATCATCTCAGCGCCAAGCGTTCTCTTGTCGATGTGCCCGTACCGCTGCGCGGCGACGGTCTCGGGCTCGGACGCTATTACGCGATGATTTTGGAGACCAGCCACGAACAAGCGGAAGCGGAACGCCTTCTGAACCTTCCCCGTCCGGGGCCCGTGGCTCCAGACTTTTTCGATCACCGTCCATCGGCCCTGGTCTCGGACAATGTGCTGATTTCTCGCTATGAGCCACCACCACCGGCTGGCCCTGGCTCATCGTCTGTCGCTGGCCGGACAGCTACGTCTCGCTAGTTCAGGATATACCAGGCTGCAGCATGGCGCGTGGGCGTTACACGACGGAGATGTTCACCACCGCAGACGACGCCGAGGCTCACAGCGTTTTGCTGCTCGAGCAGCTTGCTGGACATGGCGAGCTTGCGGTCCGGATGATCAGCGCCGAGACGCTCGCTCCCGCCGGCACCGCCTAAAAAGCTAGCGCGACCCGTGCGAGCCAACCGGATCAAACGATGAAGTCGGCGAAGGCGGGTGCGACATGGTCGTTCCAAACCTCATCACCCCGAAGTTTCTCGCCCGCGCCGTTTATCTGCTCCAGCCCGACATCGCTGATCCGCACGCCAGCGGGGACGTAGCGGAGTACCAGTTCGCCATAGCGGATCTCACTGCTTGGAAATTGCGACTGAAATCCTTCAGGTTTGGGACCAGGGCGGTGATGGAGTTGGCTGTCTTCTCGTCCTTCATCACGAGCGATCCGGGCGCGAAGCTGAGCGGAAACGACGTCGTCGACGGTCGGCTTCACCATCGTCGTATGCTCTACCGCAACAATGGCTGGGGTGTAGCTGTTCATTGGGTCGCCGACAGGATTTTGCAGCCGGATCGTTCCGTCGACGATCACGAAAGGCGGCGCAACGACCCATGCGTGGCCCAGTTCGGCACCAGGGAAATCGGAGAGGTCACACATCGACTGTCCGCGCCAAAGATCTTCGCTGGCTACTTCGGCAATCGAGCCTTTCAGCCCGAAACTCCAGACACCGAGCCGATCGAGGATACGCTGCATCATCGACGAGACATGAACACAGCTACGCTGCATATCTCACGTTCGAACAGATCCGCCAGGAATTCGGCGAGCCGGGGGACGATCGCACGGACGCGCTCATCATATTCGGCGGTGCGCGGGCGGGATTGCACCCACAAGGCGTATTGATCGAGGAAGGTGCCGTCGCGACCTTCCTCCGCCGCAAAGGCCGGCTGATCGAAAAAGCCAAACTGGGTGGT